>CAYJCS010000104.1:5566-5680 GCA_964368715.1 uncultured Bacteroidaceae bacterium
GACTTTGCGCGATATGCATCTCGCGTGGCTGCGCCACGAACTCGGACTCCTCGTCGCAACTCGCCCTTTGCACGACTGCTGTTTGCAGCCTGTGATTTGCGTGCGGTTGCTCCT
>CAYJCS010000105.1:0-5677 GCA_964368715.1 uncultured Bacteroidaceae bacterium
TTGATGACGGGCGACAGCAAACTGGAGTTCAATTACAACTTCACCAAAAAGCCTTTCGTTCAAATCAACACGGATAATGCGACTTACTTCTACGAGGACTACTCGCAAGCCAAAGAAGATTCATTGCACGCGAGCAACGGAAACGGGCCGAAACTTGATGAGTTGAAGGTGTCCGAGTTCCGCTTTGAAAAAGTAGAAAACGACGAAACAGGCACTTACTATATTGACAGCAAGGGGCTGTATCAACTTCGTTCTGACTTGACCGTAGAGCAAGAAGCGGCTTATCTTGGCTCCGGCAAACACTTCTATACGTTGTCAACTTACGACGCTTATATCAAAGTCATAACAGGCAGTGGTATAAACGACTTCCACTATCAACAACTGACCAAAGCCACGTCAATAGAAAAGGACAACGCGGAAAAATGTCTAGTGACATTTGACAAAGTTGGCGAGATTTACACATACAACAGCGAATGCAACGGAACTTACATTTACGTTGGAAACAGCTACGTTTTGTTAGAAACCGCATCTTCGGCACAAAAAGAAGCTGCTCTCGGTGACTATGTATACTACATGGCAACCTCAGGCTCAGGTTCTTACGTGCATGCAGGTGACGGGCAGTATGAATATGCAAGCGATACCAGCCCCTACACCTCAATCGAACTGTTTACGTTCACCAAGATAGAAGAGGAAGACATGTTGGTCTCCCAGATTGACAGAACTGTCAGGAAGCCTTTGATAACCGTCCAACTCTATCTTTGGGAATATGAACTCGGCATCAACATAGGTTCTCCTGAATTTGGCGTACAAGGGTACCGTTACGTTACCGTACCCGAATATGAAGCTGTGACCGGTGTCCCCGCCCCCGAGGGTGACCTCTATATCAAGGCGGAAGACTATTTGTACGGATTCATCGGCGGAGATGAAACGAAGAGCGAATGGGTTCTGGACAAAACGGAGAGGACGGCATATCTAAACGGCTCGGAAACGGATACAGGCATCAAGATAGTAGAAAATTATGTCGACGGCGGCGGAAATGCAAACAGCCTCAGATATATGTACTATCGCGGTGAATATTTCCCGATTACAGCGGAAGATTTGTATGTCTTCAGCAGTGACGAATTTGTCAACGTAATCAGTCTTTTCGGCGGCGAGGGACCCACAAAAGTCAACTTTGCGGCAAATGAAATGCTTGACTTTACGTCAGGCAGAAACTTTGCATATGATCCCGATTGCAGAAATAATCCCGACTTCTTCTTGAGAGTCGATATCGGCGAAAGCTTTGACGTCTACGTCAGACTGACCAAAGCCTATCTGTATGAGCAAGAGTGGTACCGCAACGTATTCGTCAAGGATACTGCGGAAAATTATGAGCGTTACGGAGCCGATGCGGAAGCCGTTAAGTACGTCCGCGTTACTTCCGAAAACGTGCTTAAAGTTGAGTATATCGACTATGCATCCTTTGAAAAATCCACTCAAATGAACGGCGCAGAAGGAACTTATTATTGGGATCTCGTAAGCCGTACCTTCAAACTGAATACATCCGTTGAGCACAATATACTTGCGACGGCACTCAGCGAAGAAGAAATTAAATCTTATGTTTACGACGCTTGGACGAGAGGATATATGTCACTCTCCAAGTATCTGTACACCTACCACTTTGACGTCGCAACCGACGAGGAAATGAACACTGTCCTCCACGGTACGACGCTGTATAATGCATACGCAGAAGACGAGGAAGGGGACTATGTGTGGAGCGAGGAAGAAAGAGGCTTTACCCTAAAGCCCGAAGGAAACCTCGCAACCACTTATAGAGCGAACTCCATCGAATATGTGGACAGCGATGATATGTATTTCATTTCGTTGACAATCCGCGGTGGTTTATACACAACGGGTTATTACGATTACGTCAGCGTTACCGATTATCTAAATCTGCTCAACGCAGACAGAGAAGTTCCGTATACAATGGCTGACCTTACCAATCCGTCATCGTCCGCATACGTCGAGCCTGAAAAACGCTTTACTACCAATCAAGGCGAATACTACCAGACATCTTCAGATAACTTCCAGTACGTGCTTTACAGCACGGGTGCTGATACAACCCTTGCCGAAGTTCTTGGCGGTATACTTGGCGACCTCGACGGCGTAATGGTCAAAATAATGGAAAGTTTCACCGGCGAAGTTCTGTTTGAAATCAAGATAAACCTTGCATTCAAACTTAACTTCTCGCCCAAACTTTCGCTGGACATCTATGACCTCGATTTGGCCATTGATATGTGGCGCCGTGAAAACGATGCCGCTAATCAAGCGGATGGCACTTTGACTCACTTCCTTGGCATTTATTACACTCACGATGCCGATACAGGTGTCGCGGGGCTTTGCGTCGACCTTGAATGGATATTCGGAGAAGGTGCAAAACTTGCCGTTGATTTGAGTGAATATACACTTGAAGAACTGTTGGCGGGGCTGCTTGCGGGCGATAGCGAAGCGATACTCGGAGGAAGCAATAGCGAAGCGTTGACTGCGGCAAGTTCCGAATCCGGCGGTTATGTTGAAACTGCGGCAAATCCGCTCCTTGCGGGCGCGTATATCAATATATTGACGCGCGCGTTGGCTGTGCAAATCACAAAGGGATTCCTTGAGTTGTTGCTTAATGCTCTCGGCGTTGACTTGGGTGGCATAGAACTGCCCAACTTCATGGTCAAACTCAAACTGAACCTTGCTCCGTGGAGCGTCGGACTCACTATCGATCTATTCACAGCGGACGGCACGCAAGGCGTGGTTGACTTTACGCTTGTGCTTCAGTTGTTCAACGGCACCGAAGACAGTTCCGTTATCGACTTTGGAACGATTGAAAGCTTTACGGCAAAAGATACCAACTACAAAACGATAACGACCATAGAACAGCAACCGGACGTTGCAGACAACTATATCAATTATTACGCCAACTTCATACGCGACGACTCTGCTTCGTATGAGGACGCCTATATTAGAGTGAGCAATGCGGTCAATAAGGGCAAACTTGCCGACGGCATAACTGACTCCGGAGTAGTTCTCGCTGATGCCGTCCAGGTAGGACCTTTCGTCCAAAAGACAGATTTCAAATATTATGTCAAAGCGGAAGAGATATACACCGAGACACAGTTCAACGAGTTCAAGAGTGAAGGAATATGGATGTACAGGCTGCCCGGCACGTCGTATATGAGAGTTCTTGACAGTGCTCTGTTTGACGAATACGGTGCGCCTATTTGGAACCCCGAAGTCAAGGGCGATTTGTACGAACTTAATGACGGCATTAATGCAATGCCTTATTCTACAGACGTGTCCAACTTCACAAAGGTCACCGACTTTGCATCATTAAGCATCGATAAAGCTTACTACAAACCCAACAGGGATTTCTCCAACTATTCCCGTATCATGAGTTTGAACCTGAACGACCTTATAAGCGGTAATGAAATTGATATTGAGGAACTGCTCGGGGATCTTGAAACTGCTGAAATAGGCTTGTCGCTTGACGTTGACCTTGAACTCGACGACGTAATCAATTGGACGAAGCAGATGTCCAAATTTATCGACACCGACCTCTACGATTACTTTGAATTTATTCTGGCGTCGATTTCGACATCGAACACCGAATTCACAAGCAAAATCGGCGGCACGCTTGACGTCAAAGTAAAACTTAACGTGGGTAATCTTGTTGAGGGCATATCCAGCGGCGCAGGTGTGTTTGACATGCTCAGAGGACTAGAAGCGTACGTCAAGTTCACCTACAACACCAACTTCCACGGATTCGATAACATAGCTTACATTGAGATTTGGGGTCAAATTACGGACGAAGGTCTGCTCAATCTCTATCTTAATCTCGGCGATATGAGCCGGATCGTGGGCTTCGGAGATTTCTTCAGCAAACTTAAACTTGAAGGCCTAGATCTCAGCGGGCTCGGCGGTGAAACCGATACTGCGTCGGCAGAAGCCATAGCCGCGGCTGCAGAAGGCACAAATACCGGAATTATCCCCGAAAATATTTGGGATATTTTGAATATTATCTTGGGACAAGTGCTGGTTGCAAACGACATTGTCGCCGTGGGCCTCAATGCGGACCTTATCGGTGATCTTGTCGCAATGTTGTCTCCCGAAATGGAAAACATCGCTAAATACCTGCCCAAACTCAGGATAACCAATGATATTGATACCACCGGCGTGGTCATCAACCTTGGCGGCGGACAGCCCTCAATTATCGTCAACCTAGGATTTGCGGCAGGTTATGAAGAGTTTATCACACTTGCCGAATACGAGGAAACTTACGGCGAAGATTGGATCGGCACCACGTATATTGTTGCTGATTCGACAGGTTACGCAAGAGCAGAAGGCCCAAGCGGCGAATACGTTCTCCGTGGTGCAACCACGGGCGGAAGCAATTATTCCCTTATTTATGGTTCTGTAACGGCGGCAACGGGTGTTACAAGATACGCACTCAGTGGCGATAGCACGTTTACCGTGTCGGCAAGCGGTTCTTATATTAAAACAGCCGAAATGTACGATAAACCCGAGTATCTGCTCAAAGCAACATATAACGAGTGGGCGGAAACGGATTGGAGCGGCGTGACGTTCGACATCGACAGCGATGGCAACGGCTACATAGGCACCACTCGTACCGATCTTAGTTCAACAAGCGCATATATGATGTTGTCGAGCACCGAGTATGCACTTATCGACTTCGCTTATCCCGAATGGGCGGGCAAGAGGTTTGATGTTAATGAAAACGGTGTCGGTTTCTCGGAAAGCTTGACAGGCAAGTATCTAAAGATTGGCGATCTTGCATTGAGACTTGGAATCGGCAATCTAAGCTTGTGGGCAAACAGGGACAAACTTACGGTTCCTTCAAACAACGAAGGCGTATACGTAGACGCTGACGGCACGCCGATCACCGACTACGCGGACATCAAACAGTCCACCTTGTCGCTGGACCTCGGACTTGACGTCAGCTTATATGGCAACGATGACACCACAAACGATGCCAACGTGGTCGATTTCTCCGAACTAATCGGACTTATTCTTGGACTTGTTGACAGCACCGGCGACTATACGGGCTCTATTTTCCGCGCAAGAATAACCGATGAAATCGGCAATGCAACTGAGCCTTTCTTAAGACTCAACATCAAGGCATTCCTCGATTTCGAAGACTTCACCCAGACAGTGATTGCACTAGAAATTATCGAATATGACGATGCCGGAGTACTTAACGGACAGGCACTGCTTGCAGTTTATCTGTACAACGACAACATTTATATTGATTGCACTGCACTGCTCGGCAGCACTGCTAAGATTTCTCTCGGCGGGCTGGGACTAAGTGACATATTGGAAGGCGCTCTCGGCGGATTCCTCGGACACGAAACAGCTACGGGCGAAAGCGAAGCGTATGCTGCATCCATTGAGAATGCAGGTAATATTACACTGCACGACAAGGCGTATCTTGCGGCAATCATCAATCCTCAATATTTCTCGTTGCAGTTGTCTCTTGCTACTATCAACGCCATTGCGAACAGGATCTATGCCGCACGCGGCGAAGAACTGCACGACCTCATACCCAACCTCGGCGACGTGCTCATCGAAAGTTTCGGTTATGTGCCCAACGAATACGGCACGGACGACCGCACAACGCATATGAGCATTTCTG
>CAYJCS010000106.1:0-5677 GCA_964368715.1 uncultured Bacteroidaceae bacterium
TCTGCCGCGGTATTTTCCGGATATTATTCTCAAATCGTGCCTCCGAAGGCGTTTACAACTTCGCCGCTACGGTCTATTATTCTCTTTTCGGTGACAATATAATCCAGTTTAATGTCGTGGGGTTCGCATTCAAGGTCGTAGGCGCGTTGACAATCAAACGCCAATCCCAGTTTTATGCAAGGATGCTTTTCTAAAAATTTATCGTAGTATCCTCCGCCGTGTCCCACGCGTTTTAGTCCGTCAAAAGCGAGCATAGGCACAACGGCAAGGTCGATATTTTCAATGTTCATTCCTTTTAATGGCTCTTGAATATCCCATTTGTTGACGTAAAAATCTGTGTAGGGCGTGATTGAAACCGCGTCCATTTCGCCGCCTCTGACTTTGGGCACGCATACTGTTTTTTCCATAGCAAGCGACAGTCCCACAATTTCTGTGGTATCGGGTTCGTTTTTGGTGCCAAGATATACGAAAATGGTTTTTGAGTTTTTAAAACAATCTAAAGAAGTGACAGCATCGATTATGGCGTCGCTAAATATTGCGCGCTTTTCGTCGCCGAGCGTTTCAAGTCTAGCTTTGGCCTTTGACCGTGCTTCCCACTTTGTCATCAAAGTAAATCCTTTTTATTCTTCCGCGTTTCGACGTATATACGGTGTAAGGAATCGTGTCCGTATATTCTGCAGTGATTTCGGGAGTTAAGACTGCGTTTTGCAAAATAACTTCTTCGCCAAGTTCCGCCGTCATATCCATCGTATCAACGGCGAAACAATCCATACAAGCGTATCCCACCGCACTAAATTGTCTGCCGCGGATTAAAACATTTTGCGGACGCTCCCTGCTTACCCCATCGGCGTATCCGCCAAAAACCCAAGCAATATTGCAGTCTTTTTCCGTGCGGTAATTGCCGTATCCAATGCACTCACCGCGTTTTACTTTTCTTGATGCGATGACACGGCTAAGTACCGTCATCGCCCCTTCATAGGCTGAATAGCCGACGCGCAAAAGCGGATAGGTGTTTAGTTTAGCCGACGGAGACGAGCAAAGGTGCGGCATCGCTTCGGGAAATAAAATTTCCGTTTTGTCGCAAACTTCGTCAAAGGATTTTACCTGATCGACGTCAGCCGAATGTAGGTGCGAATAAAAGCCTTCGATTTTTATATCGTTTATTGCCGCGCAACTCAAAACGTCGTGGGTTTGAGCAGAGTCAAACCCTAATCGGTTCATACCCGTATTGAATTTGAGGTGCATCTTTGGCTGTTTGCCCAAAATGCGTTTGCATTCAATCAAACTGTTAAGCGTTTCTATATTGGCAACTGAAACCGTCAAATCGTATTCGACGGCGGGAAGGATATCATCAGGAGCGCTCAAGGTGACAAGCACCTCTTTTTTTAATCCCGCTCTCCTCAGAGCCTTCCCCTCGTCGATTGTAGCCACTCCAAACGCACCAACCTCGTCCTCGACGGCGGCAGACACGGCAAAAATGCCGTGCATATAGGCGTCTGCTTTGACCATAAGCATAATTTCCGCTCCGTATCTATGCTTCAACAAAACAATATTACGTCGTATACGGCCTAGATCTATGAGCGAAAAAATTTCCATACAAATTCCCCTTGAGCGCTATGCGCGCCCGGACAACTTATATATTATTCGCTGAAAGCACCTCTTGTGCTTTCCCATTGTCGTCCGTCTTGAACAAAATGAGCGTCCTGCCTTCGCTTATCGTAAACGAATAAATATACTCAATGTTCAAGCCCGCTTTTGTAACCGCATCCACGGTTTTTGAAAGTGAGCCGGGTTTATCAGACACTTCAACCGCAACAAGTTCAGTTTCCTTTGCGGTAAAGCCCGCGTCTTTCAGCACTTCTTTTGCCGCGGCGTTGTTTGAAGTTACCATTCTCACAATCCCGAAGTCACTTGTGTCGGCGATATTGAGAGACTGAATGTTGATGTTTTTTTCGCTCAATGCTTTCAACAAATCGTTGAGTCTGCCCTGTCTGTTTTCCAAAAAAACCGCTATCTGTTTTACTAACATTTTAAGTCCCTCCTCAAATTTTACGTTTGTCCACGATGCGAACCGTCTTGCCGCTGCTAAGCGGCAAACTGTCGGGCGACACGAGCGTAATTTTTGCGCCGACGCCCAAGTTTCCCATCATATCGTGCTCTATCTTCTTGCATATTGCTTCTATCTTTCTGACTTCGTCCGAGAAAAATTCGGGTGACATTTCCACCATAATTTCCATTGTGTCGAGGTTGTTTATTCTGTCCACAACAATCTGATAGTGCGAGCCGACCACTTCGGGGATAGCCATCAATACGCTTTCGATTTGCGACGGGAATACGTTCACTCCGCGAATGATAAGCATATCGTCGCTTCTGCCCTTTACGCGCTTCATTCTCACAAGCGTTCTGCCGCACACCGGGCAGACTTCGTGGTTTAGAGCACTCAAATCTCTGGTGCGGTAGCGAATAAGCGGAATACCCTGCTTATTGAGAGTGGTGAAAACCAATTCGCCCGTTTCGCCGTCTTTAACCGGCTGAAGCGTTTCAGTGTCGGCGATTTCAGGATAGAAGAAGTCTTCCATGACGTGCAGACCGAAGTCGTTGCCGCAACTCATAGACACACCGGGGCCGCTGATTTCGCTGAGTCCGTAAATATCGTATGCCTTGATTTTGAGCCTCTTTTCGATTTCGGCTTTCATTTCATCCGACCAAGGTTCCGCGCCGAAAATTCCGCGTTTAAGTTTGAAATCATCAATGCTCATACCGGCTTTTTCTATCTCTTCGGCAATGACCATAGCATAAGACGGCGTGCAAGCAAGCGTCGTTGCGCCGAAGTCTTTCATAAGCGCGAGTTGGCGCATGGTGTTGCCTGCCGAAGCGGGCACAGTAATCGAGCCCAGTTTTTCACTGCCGTAGTGCAGTCCCAAGCCGCCCGTGAAGAGTCCGTAGCCATAGCAGATATGTACGATATCTTCTTTGTCGCAACCGGCAATAACCATGCAGCGAGCGGTGCTTTCCGCCCAGTCTTCAAGGTCACGTTTTGTATAACCGACAACCGTAAGTTTGCCTGTCGTTCCGCTTGATGCGTGCACGCGCACGATCTCGCTCATAGGCACGGCAAACGTTCCGAAAGGATAATTGTCACGCAAATCTTTTTTGGTGGTGAAAGGCAGTTTTGATATGTCCTCTATGCTTTTTATATCCTCGGGTTTGAGTCCGATTTCGTCCATTTTGGCACGGTAATACGGCACGTTTTCATACACACGCTTGACAAGATCGACAAGCCTGTTTGACTGTAGCGCGTTCATTTTGTCGCGCGACATTGTTTCTATTTCTTCATTGTAATATTTCATACAGTTCTCCGTTTAATCTAGATTGTAGCCCTCTAAAAGAGCGTTTCTGTTGATGTCGTAAAGTTTTGGCTTTACGGCTGCTTTTAGTGCTAAATCAATCTCGCTAAACGTGCAGTCGAGGCTCTTAGTTAGCGCACCGAGCATTACGACGTTAACGCCTTTGGGATTGCCGATTTTTTGAGCAATTTCCAGTGCGTTCACGACCTTTACTTTTCCGGCGCGTTCTTTAAGAGCATCGACAATGCCCTCCGGATACTGCCTTGCTCCCGTAATCACGGGCATGGGTAGTATCTTTTGATTATTCACGATAATCGTCCCGCCCTTTTTGAGATAGTTTGTATATCTCAGGGCTTCTAGTTGTTCAAATGCCAAAATTATGTCGGCGTCGCGCAGTCCGATAATCGGAGAGGTGACCTTGTCCGCTATTTTTACGTTTGTAACCACGCTGCCGCCGCGTTGCGACATTCCGTGGATTTCGCTGAGTTTGCAATCGCAGCCTGCTTGTTCAGCAAGACTGCCAAGAATTCTCGACGCAAGGAGAGTACCTTGTCCGCCGACGCCTACGATAAGTATATTGACCGCTTTCATATTCCCCTCCTATCTTTTTATCGCATCGAACTTGCAAAGCTCAATGCAAACACCGCATCCCACGCACGCCGTGGGGTTGATTCTCGCACTGCCGTCGGCTTGTTTTTCAATGGCTGGACAGCCGATTTTTAGACACATACCGCACTTTACGCAGTTTTCCGTTCTCAGAGCGGGCGGGTAGTTGCGGTTTAGGAGTGCGCAAGGTTGTTTTGCCACGATGACAGAAACTCCGTCACGGTTCAGTTCCTCTTTTACGGCGTTTTCCACCGCTTTTATATCGTATGCGTCAACAACCTGAACGCTCTTCACGCCCACTGTTTTGCACAGTGCGACAATATCCAATATCGGAGCAGGCTGATTTTTGAGTGTCAGTCCAGTTGCAGGGTGCTGTTGGTGTCCTGTCATACCCGTAGTGGAATTATCCAAAATTATGAGTGTGATGTTGGATTGGTTATAAACGGCGTTGATAAGTCCCGTTATTCCGCTATGAATAAAGGTGCTGTCGCCGATGACCGCAACGGTGTGCTTGCTTTGTTCTCTGCCGATTGCCTTTTCAAAGCCGTGCGCCATACCGACGCTTGCACCCATGCAAATGACTGTGTCTACTGCGTTTAGAGGAGCCTGCGCGCCAAGCGTGTAGCAACCTATATCCGCATTGACGGTCAGTTTGAGTTTGCTAAGCACGTAGAACACTCCGCGGTGAGGACAGCCTGCGCACATAACCGGAGGACGGACGGGCAAATCCTGTTTTTCGATGTCGAGTTTTTCGCCAAGCATCTTTTCTTTGATTATCGCAACGGAAATTTCACCTTGTTTTGAGAACAAGTTCTTTCCTTCGCACGCTATTCCGTTCGCTTTCAGTTGCGTTTCGATAAACGGTTCAAGTTCTTCGATAACGACTAGTCTTTTTACGTCCGATGCAAACTTTTTTATCAAATCCATCGCAAGCGGATAAACTATGCCCAGTTTTAGTACGCTGGCGTTTGGCAATGCCTCTTTGACGTATTGATACACTACGCCGCTGCAAACAATGCCAAGCGAGGTATCATTCATCTCAACGGTATTGATCGGGCAATCGTTCACGTCTTTTGAAAGGCGGTTTTCTCTATCCTCCACCACAAGGTGACGGCCGATTGCACTTGACGGCATCATCGTGTATTTGGTCACGTTTTTAACGTAAGGTTTAAGCGGGACTTCCTCTCTTTCTTCCTCTTCAACGAAACTTTGCGAGTGAGCAAGTCTTGTGGTCGTGCGAATAATAACGGGAGTGTCGTATGTTTCCGAAATCCTGAACGCTTTTTTCACAAAATCCTTTGCTTCCGCGCTGTCGGAAGGCTCAAGCAAAGGCAGATGCGCGCTCAGTGCATAAAAGCGAGTATCCTGTTCGTTTTGAGACGAGTGCATACCCGGATCGTCTGCGGCTAGCACCACAAGGCCGCCGTTGACACCGGTATATGCCGCGGTGAACAGCGGATCCGCCGCCACGTTCACGCCAACGTGTTTCATGCACACCATTGCGCGTGCTCCCGCAACGGAAGCACCAATTGCCACTTCGCAGGCCACCTTTTCGTTGGGCGCCCACTCTGCGTAAACTTCGTCATATTTTGCAATCGTTTCGCTGACTTCCGTGGACGGAGTTCCCGGGTATGCCGAAACCACCCTGACTCCCGCCTCGTACGCACCTCTTGCGATTGCTTCGTTTCCTAAAAGTAATTTTTTCATATATCCTTCAATTTATC
>CAYJCS010000107.1:0-5658 GCA_964368715.1 uncultured Bacteroidaceae bacterium
TGGATACCTTTTTGAAAGGTTTTGACCAGTCTTGGGACATTTTGTAATGCTGACACTAAAGGGCGTCACCAAACAATACTTCTACGGTGAAAGACTTTTCGGAGCCTTGGATTTAGATGTTAAAAACGGCGAAATCGTCGCCATCTTGGGTGCTGTCGGCAGCGGTAAAACATCGCTACTCAAAACCATTGCAGGCATTGAGGAGCACGAAGGCGAAATTTTGCTTGACGGCAATCCGATAAAGAAAAAAACCGACGATATCATTATGCTGTTCGACGACGGGGCGGTTTTTAAAAACAAAACCGTATTCGACAACCTAGCGTATCCTCTAGCCATAAGAAAGACCGATAAAACCGAGATTGCCAAAAGGGTTATTTCTGCGGCGGAAAATTTTGGGATTGGCGCGTGTCTTACAATGCGCGCGGGCAAACTGTCGGACGAAGAAAAGCGACGTATGTCGGCGGCAAGATTATTGCTAAGAGAATCAAAACTCGTGCTAGTAGACGACCTTACCGCAGGATTGCCCAAAGAGCAATCAGCACCGCTTTTTGAAGATGTGGCAAAGGTCCTTTATGACAAAGCAAAGAGCGGCGCAAGCGTGATTTATGCCACGGACGACAGAGAGCAAGCGTTTTATTTAGCGGATAAAATTGTCGTGCTTGTCGGCGGTCAAATCAAGCAAATTGGAACTCGCGCCGATATGTGGAAATCGCCAAAATCCTTATGGGCGGCACAAGCGGCAGACAAGGACTACAACTACAAAAAGGCAACTTTAACATTCGAAAATGACATTTTAAATCTTGTTTTCGACAACGAACGCACTAAGTTTTCTCTTGATATAACCGAGATAAAAGACGATATTTGCTCTTCGTTTTTCGGGCATGAGGTGTACGTCGGATTCCATAAAAAAGACGTTACGGAAGGTGGCATAAAAGAAAAAGTGCGTTATGTTTTTTTAAGCCACGGAGCATATATACTGCAAGCCGAAAGTGGCATAAAAATAGCATGTGATAAAAAACTCGAAGAAGTTTCGTACGCGCCCAAAATCAGCGCACTCACGCTCTTTGACGCGGTCACTGAAAACAGTATAATGAGGAACAAATGATAATCTTGGGGATTGATCCGGGGCTTGCCACAATGGGTTACGGCGTGATAATAGCAGAAAAGGGCCGCTATCAGGTTGTCGATTACGGCATCGTTTCAACGCCCAAAGAGGACAGTCTTCCCGTCAGACTTTCAAAAATCGAAGACGGCGTTAACACCCTCATAAATACATATAAGCCCGACGCGGTTGCCGTTGAGGAACTGTTTTTCACAAAGAACGTCACCACGGGCATACCGGTTGCGGAAGCAAGAGGAGTTATACTTCTCTCCTGCACAAAACTTGTCTTAGACAGGGTATACGAGTACACGCCCAACCAAATAAAAATGACAATAACGGGATATGGCGGAGCCGAAAAAAAGCAGATGCAACTTATGATTCAGTCCCTTTTGAGGCTAAAAGAAATCCCGCGCCCCGACGATGCCGCAGATGCGCTTGCAGTTGCACTGTGTCACGGACAAACAGGCGGAATGGCCGCACAATTCAAGATAAAATAAAGCGAAAAAATCTAAAAAAAGATTGGAAAAAGCGAGAATAGAAAATGTACAATTACATCACAGGAAAAGTCGTAAATGCCGCGGCAGGCAAAATTGTTGTCGAAAACAACGGCATAGGCTATGAAATCGGAGTCAGCGGAAACACACTTTACGACTGTTCGACGATTGGCAGCAGTGTCAAAATTTATACCTATCTTTACGTCAAAGAGGACGTTTTTGCGCTGTACGGTTTTTCCAAACTTGAAGAAAAATCATTGTTTTTGCGTCTTATCGATATAAGCGGCGTCGGTCCAAAACTTGCCATGCAGATTTTGAGCGGCACGGATTTAAAAACGCTCACCGTTGCCATTGCGACAGGTGATATTAAGACGCTGAGCAAAATTAAGGGGCTCGGCAAAAAAACAGCGGAACTTATCGTCGTCAGTTTGCGAGACCAAGTCTCCGTTGACATGATGAGCGGCGGAACTTTGAGCGGAGACGACAAAGAACAATCGGACGCAATTTTCGCGCTTGCCGCACTAGGCATTTCAAACACCGATGCAGTGAAGATTGTGACCGAAGTTTCAAAGACAGTTTCGGGCACCGAAAGCATCATAAGAGAAGCCCTTATACGTTTGGGTTAAGAGGTATAAATGGAAGGAATTATCAGCAGATTTTCAGGCGAACAGGCGGAAATGCCAAATAGAGTTATGTCCGGCGTCCAACTTGAAGAGGACGATCAGGAAAACTCTCTGCGCCCAAAAACCATGTCGGAATACGTCGGGCAAACAAAAATCAAGCACAACCTCGACGTATATATTTCGGCGGCGAAATCAAGGGGCGACGCTCTCGACCACGTTTTGCTGTACGGACCTCCGGGACTTGGCAAAACCACTCTTGCGCACGTTATCGCAAACGAGATGAACGCGCAAGTCAAAGTGACGTCGGGTCCTGCCATTGAAAAGGCGGTAGACCTTGCCGCTATGCTCACAAAACTTGAAAAGGGCGACATACTGTTCATTGATGAAATCCACCGTTTGAACCGCAATATCGAAGAAATTTTGTACCCCGCAATGGAAGACTTTTCTTTGGATTTGGTGACAGGCACGGGCGCTATGGCAAGCAGCATAAGAATGGCACTAAAACATTATACGCTCATCGGCGCGACAACCAAAGAGGGTATGCTGTCAAGTCCGCTTAGGGACCGTTTCGGCATAAAATTCCGCTTGGAAACCTACAACCCCGAAGAACTGACAAAAATAATAAGACGTTCCGCCGGAATACTCAACGTAACCATTGACAGCGACGCCGCAATAGAACTTGCAAAGAGAAGCAGAGGAACCCCGAGAGTTGCAAACAGACTTTTAAAGCGCGTGCGTGACTTTGCTCAGTATGAAAATCTTAACAAAATCGACCTTGAAATAACCAAAAAAGCACTTGCTTTTATGGACGTTGACGAACTCGGCCTTGACGTTGTTGACAGAACGGTGCTTGATACGATAATTCACAAATTCGGCGGAGGCCCCGTTGGGCTTGAAACGCTTGCCGCGGCAACGGGTGAAGACACAACCACCATTGAAGAAGTGGTTGAACCATTCCTCATTCAACTAGGATTTATCGCAAGAACACCCAGAGGAAGAGTTTGCACACTCAACGCCTACAAACATTTGGGCGTGCCTTACAGTGCAAATTGATTTTGCATTAAACAGCGTTTAGTTTACATAAGCGACTGATAAAATGCTTTTTGGTGATATTATTATAATCATCAAAATGACGAAAACGGATAGAATGGACGGACTAAGCACACACGATTATTATTATAATTTGCCTGAAGAACTGATAGCTCAAACTCCCGCTGAACCGCGCGACAGCAGTAGGCTTTTGGTGTACGACAGCGCAAAAGACGAAATCACTCACACGCATTTTTACGACATCGGCTCTTTTTTGAAAAAGGGCGACTTGCTTGTAATCAACAACACAAGAGTTATCCCCGCACGCATTTTCGGACACGTAGACGGAAGAGAAAGAATTTTTGAAATTCTGCTTTTGAAGCGTTTGGATTACACGCGCTGGGAAGCGATTATGCGCCCTGCAAAAAAGGCGAAAACAGGCACAGTGATACACATATCTGACGAACTGTCCGCAACGGTCGAGAGCGTTGGCGATTACGGTGTCAGGATTGTAAATTTTGCTTTTGACGGCATTTTTGAGGATATACTTTCCCGCGTCGGAAATATGCCTTTGCCTCCTTACATTCACGAAAAATTGAAGGACAAAGAAAGATACCAAACGGTTTACAGCAAGATTGACGGCTCATCAGCCGCACCCACCGCGGGGCTGCATTTCACTCCCGAACTTATGGAAAAACTAAAAGAGCAGGGAGTGGAATTTGCCACCGTTTTGCTCCACATCGGGCTTGGCACTTTCCGCCCCGTGAAAGCCGAAAATATTTTGGAACACGAAATGCACACGGAATACTACGAGGTTGGAGAGGACGCGGCAGAAAAGATTAACGCCGCAAAAAAAGAGGGCAGGCGAGTTATCGCCGTCGGCACAACCTCGGTTAGAACACTGGAAACCGTATCAGACGAAAACGGACTAGTGCAGCCTTGCAAGGGCGACACCAAAATTTTTATATATCCGGGCTACAAATTCAAGGCGGTGGACGCGCTTATAACCAACTTCCATTTGCCCGAAAGCACTCTTATAATGCTTGTATCCGCGCTTTTGGGGCGCGAGAAAACTCTAGAAATTTACAGCACCGCTGTCAAGGAAAAGTACCGCTTTTTCTCTTTCGGCGACAGTTGTTTCTTTGAATAAAAAGGATGAATTATGCGTTTTGAAGTTTTGCATGAAGATAAAACCACCGGCGCGAGAACCGGCAGACTCTACACCGACCACGGAGTTATCGACACACCGTGTTTTATGCCTGTAGGCACCAAGGCAACCGTAAAAGGTCTATCGCCCGAAGAAGTTAGAGATACCGGTTCAAAAATTTTGCTTTCCAACACCTATCACCTCTATTTGCGCCCGGGGCACGAACTAATTGAGCGGGCAGGCGGTCTGCACAAGTTTATGAACTGGGACGGCGCAATCTTGACAGACAGCGGCGGATTTCAGGTTTTTTCGCTTTCGTCTCTTAGAAAGATCACCGACGAAGGAATGGAATTTAACAGTTTTATCGACGGCAGCCGACACTTCTTTTCGCCAGAAAAAGCGATGGAGGTGCAACGTGCTTTGGGCAGTGACATAGTTATGGCGTTTGACGAATGTACCGCGCCCGACATCGACCACGACAAGGCGCGCGACGCTATGGAGCGAACATTAAAATGGCTGGATAGATGCAGCAAAGTTGAACTTAAGCCGCATCAAACGCTCTTTCCGATAATACAGGGAAATATTTATCCAGACCTAAGAATCGAGAGTTTGGAGCGCACCGTTCCTTATGCAAAATGCGGCATAGCCATAGGTGGTTTGTCGGTTGGCGAGAGCGCGGAAAAAATGTACGAAATGCTCGATGTGCTTCAGCCGCGCTTGCCCAAAGAAATGCCTCACTATCTTATGGGCGTGGGCACAGCGGATTATATCGTCGAGGGCGTTGCCCGCGGTGTGGATATGTTCGACTGCGTGTTGCCGACGAGAATTGCGCGCAACGGAACGGCAATGGTAAAAGAGGGATTTTTGACAATCAGGAACGCACCGTTCGCCGAGGATTTCACTCCAATCGAAGCCGATTGCGACTGCTATGCTTGCCGCAATTACACCCGTGCATATATCCGCCATCTCATAAAAGCCGACGAGATAATGGGCGGCAGATTGCTATCAATTCACAATATCCGCTTCCTGCAGCGTCTTACCGCGGACATCCGTCAAGCAATAAACGAAGACCGCTATGCGGCTTTCAAAGAAGAGTTCATCAAAAACTATACTTTAGGTTGAAAATCAATGCATAAATTTAGTTGCTTTTCAATTTGATTAGTGTATAATATAAACGAATTCAATCGGAATGGCAGTTGCTCATTCGAATAAGGAGAAAAAATGAACACTCAAACAATTATGTATATTATCATCGGCGTCGTA
>CAYJCS010000108.1:0-5527 GCA_964368715.1 uncultured Bacteroidaceae bacterium
TATCGGAACAATGTTTATATAAACGAACGATTTTTGATTTTATAGAAACAAAAATTAAAACATAGAAAATTGAAATTTTTGCCAACTGAAATAAAAGTCGCACTTATATATTTTGCACAATTGGATTCAAAGAAAGACGTAAAAACAAAGTCGTTACATAGGTGAAATATGAAACATTTTTTAAAACTTTCCGATTTAAGTTCAAATGAGATAATCGACCTACTTAATCTTGCCGACCAACTCAAATATGAACTTAAACACGGCATACCTCACGACCATCTATGCAAAGGAAAAACGCTTGGCATGATTTTTTCAAAGTCTTCGACACGCACGCGCGTATCCTTTGAAGTCGGCATTTTTCAACTGGGCGGTTGTGCACTTTATCTGAATTACAACGACATTCAAATCGGCAGAGGTGAGTCGATTGAAGACAGCGCAAGGGTGCTCTCGCGTTTCCTTGACGCAATAATGATACGCACTTTCAAACAAGAAGACGTTGAAACGCTTGCCTTGGACGGCAGTATCCCGATAATAAACGGACTGACCGACTATTGTCATCCGTGCCAAGTTTTAGCGGATTTGCAGACAATCCGTGAATACAAAACACATCTTGACGGACTCAAACTCTGTTTTGTGGGCGACGGTAACAATATGGCGAATTCTCTCATTGTCGGCTGCATCAAAACGGGTATGGAAGTATCCATTGCTTGCCCCGCAAATTACAAACCTGATGCAGATATCATAAAATGGGGATACGAACAGGGTAAACTTACCGTGACTGAAGACGTTCTTTATGCCGCAAAAGACGCCGATGTGCTCTACACCGATGTTTGGGCGAGTATGGGTCAGGAAGACGAAAAAGAGATCAGAAAAAAGGCGTTCAAAGGTTATCAAATAAACGACGAAGTAATGTCCGTGGCTAAGTCCGACGCAATAGTTTTGCATTGTCTTCCGGCGCACAAAGAAGAGGAAATCACGGAGAAAGTATTTGAGGCTCACGCAGCGGAAATTTTTGACGAAGCCGAAAACAGGCTCCACGCGCAAAAAGCCGTTATGGTACGTTTGATGTCAGACATCAAATGAGTTTGGCTATCGTTAGGTTATTATTTATGAAAGTGATACAGTTCAAAGATATTTCAGATGCCGTTTCGGAGGTTGTGAAAAGCACCCTTATAACGCTTACTCCATCGGCTGAAAGGGCACTAAACAGAGCCGCAGAAAAAGAAAGCGGAGATTTGGCGCGATTTGCACTTGAAACGCTAATTGAAAACTGCGCATATGCAAAAGAATACAAAAAACCACTTTGCCAAGACACCGGAATGGCGGTTTTCTTTGTAGAATTGGGGCAGGAAGTGAAAATTGAAGGCGGGCTCTTGACGGATGCAATAAATCTTGGTGTGGCAAAAGGCTATGCCGAAGGCGGCTTTCGTGCAAGCGTGCTTGATCCTATAACAAGAGAAAACACCTTAGCCAACACCCCGGCCGTTATACATATTGATTTGGTGGCAGGAGACAATCTCAAACTCATCTTTTTGCCAAAAGGATTTGGCAGCGAAAATATGTCAAAGCTTTTTATGCTCACCCCGTCCGATGGCATAAAAGCGGCAGAAGATAAAATTGTGGAAGCCGTTATGTCGGCCGGCAGCAATCCTTGTCCACCGATTGTGGTAGGAGTCGGAATCGGCGGTACGGCGGAACTTGCGATGCAGATTGCCAAACGCCAATTGACAAGAGAAATTGATGACACAAACTCGGACGCGGTTTTATCGGATATGGAAAACAGATTGCTTGAAAGAATAAACGGCCTCAAAATCGGCGCGCAAGGCTTTCATGGTGACACCACCGCATTCGCTGTCAAGATAGGTAAGTATCCCACGCATATATCGGCTCTGCCCGTTGCGGTAAACATTCAGTGCAATGCCGTGCGCCTTGGGAGAGTCACATTATGAAAAACAATATTGAAAGCCTTTGCGATGCGGAATTAATAAATGAAAAAAAAGTGAACGTTAATGATGCAATCGCCCTTAAACAACTTAAGGCAGGTGACTGTGTTTACCTATATGGCACGATATATACTGCGCGAGACAAAGTGCACAACAAAATTTTTAATATAATAAAAGACGGTGATAAAGTGCCGTTTGCGCTAAATGGCGCAGTTATTTATTACACCGGTCCTTGTGTTGATAATGAGAGAAAAATCAGCGCGGCAGGGCCAACCACTTCATGCAGAATGGACGCTTACGCTCCCGCTCTTTATGACAATGGCGTTATTGCCACAATAGGAAAAGGAGACAGAAGCGAAGAAGTTTATAAAGCCATTACGAGAAACGAAGCGGTATATTTTTCCGCCATCGGAGGCGCGGGCGCGTTATACGCGAAGTCCGTGACGAAATGTGAAGACGTGTGTTTTATAGATTTGGGCGCTGAAGCCGTGAGGAAATTGACCGTTGAAAATTTTCCTGTTATAGTCGCTATCGACAGCGAAGGCAAAAGCATATATACTTAAGATAACCAAATCGACATCGGGAGGGGGAGTGTATGAAACTTTGCAGAATTTGCGCTAAGATTTTGGCTGTTGTATTGATTGTTTCCTTGTCTTCACTGGCTCTGTTTGCTTGCAATGATGAGCAGACTGAGGAAACTCCAAAAAACACAAAGGCAATCATTTACGTCACCGCACTGTTCAGCGGCGGACTTTACGACTCAAATACAAATCAAGCCGTTTGGGAACCTTTCCCCGGTGATATCGACCCGTACGCCTTTGCAGATGAAAACGGTGCTTTCGATTTTGAGGCGATAATCGAAGAAATCGATAAACAAAGCCCCGGCTTTTTGAAAGAAGCGTTGAGCCTGGTATTAAAGGTGCTTGGGTATAAACCCGGCACATTGCTTTATGATTTGTCGCTTGACGCCGACGGAAATTCCAACAATCCCGCCATAATCCCTGCCAACGACAAAGAAGGCGAAATGGACATTTATTACGGTGTCTTCGGGATATATCGTCTGATTATCAATAAACTTAAAGAGCGTTATGCAAATCAAGGCTACGATATCAAGATGTTCAATTACGATTGGCGCTATTCTCCAGCTGACGGCGGAGCAAAACTTGAAGAATACATAAACGACGCAGGCTATGAAGAAGTAATCATTTTGTCGCAAAGCATGGGCGGCCCCGTCACCAACAGTTATTTAGCCAGAAGCCAATCAAACCGCGACAAAGTCAAATTGTATCTTAGTTATTGCCCTGCTACTTTGGGTTCTTTTGATGCGCTTGCGGCACTAAGTGATCCGCTCGGGTATATGGAGGGCATGCTAGGCGGATTCAACCTTGATGCTGAAACCATGGAAACCGTCAAATCAATCGCGGCCGATTCAATTGATAAGATCAAGCCGTTTTTGACCAACAATCAAGGCTTGATAGCGCTTGTGCCGTCTTGGGAATTTTTAAATTCCGAACAATACGATAAAAACGCGGGCGAAGCAGGAATTGTCATTGACGGTGTGGCAATCGACAGCAAAGAGGAATTATACAACTATTACAAGAGTTGTGAATGGGCTTATTACGGCTATGACACAGCCGCAGACGACTGGATAAGATACGGCGACGGCTCAATCAAAATCAAAGACGTTGTCTTAGGGCTTGAAGATTATTATGACAGTTATTTTATAAACGGTGAATACGTTTCAGACCTTGTCAACACCTACTATCTTGTCGGTACGGGTTTGAGACATACAATTACCGGCATGACATACGACTCCGAACTCGACGAATATACAATCGTAAAAGGCCACGGTAACAACCGCTACGGCGACGGAACTGTGCCTTATTACAGCAGTTTGGGCGGCCAAAAGGAAAGCGATATTCCAGATGGACACATCATACGTTACGAAAATCACAGTCACATTGAATGCGGCGCATATTGGGATATTATGGAAGAAGACTGCTACCGCCTTATCGACAGTGTTTTCAACAAATAAAAACAAAATAAACTATAGACATCCAAAACGGACGGCTACTTCCCGTCCGTTTTGTTAACGCGGCGTTTGAATGCCACTTTAATCGTAACAAAAAATCCCAAAAGTCTACTTAATGTAGGCTTTCGGGACTTTGGCGGAAGCGGTGGGATTCGTAAGGAGCAAAGCGACGGAATAGCGAGAAGAGCAAGTTTACTTACGAGAACGAGCGTCAGCCACGAAAGTGGGTTCAACACGCGTAGCGTGTCGCTGATTTCCAATCAGCGGAATCCTACCGTTTACGACAAAGAAAAAGGGCAGGCGTTTGCCTGTCCTATTTTAGTGGCGGAAGCGGTGGGATTCGAACCCACGAACGAGTTACCCCGTTACCGCATTTCGAGTGCGGGCCGTTATGACCACTTCGATACGCTTCCATATTTTCACTATTCAATTTTGGTGGGCATTGAGGAGCGCCGTGCGGTCATCAGATTATGACCACTTCGATACGCTTTCTTAATCAATACAAAATCAATGCTTGTTGACTGATATTCAATATTTGTCGACTGATAGTCTACAATAATTTTTTTGATTTGGCAAGAGAATAGAAGTACAGAGAACAAAACTGTTGCTAATAAAGCACGAATATAACACGAATAATTAAGTTTTAACGCGGTTAGCCTAAATTTGCCAGTTAAAATAAATGTTGCCAGATTAACCGCATTCGTGTATAATTTTATTTATCAATTTGTGGGGTAGATTTATGAAAAATTTGAGTTTGAAAGACCAAAAACTTTTGGTGCTTATCGGTGTTTCCGTTGTGGTTATGATCTTCGGAATTCTCTTTCTTGTGAACGCAATGGGAATCGCGACTTTCTACAAAAATTACGCAGGGCTTGATAATGCGCTTGCAAAATATATCGTCGTTATATTGACTATGACGGTCGGCATCATGCTTTGGAGCAACGTCGCAATGAATTTTGAGAACAAAAAACTTCGCAACGGCTTGACTATCGGCATCACCGCATTTGCTTTTATTTTGACTCTACCGCTTACTTACGTACTTATCGCAATCATGCCTTTTGCGGCAAGTCACAATGCAGCGGACGTACTTGCGGCGGCAGGTGTGAGTTCAATGGGCGAAATGACGCCGGAACTTATCACGTCGTCTGCAAAGGTACTAAATCTAAATGCCATTGACGGAATTATGGGCACTCACAATATCTATCTGGGATTTGAAGCCTGGTTTGGTGATGGTGCACTGCTTTGGGTATTGCTCGTCTTTATGGGTATCCTCGGCGTGGTATTTCTTGCAGAACCTCTTGTGGCCGGTATTTGTGTTGTCAAAGGCAAACAACTCGCACTTTTTGGCAAAAACTCCAAAGGCAAGTTTGCTGTGATTTCGATTGTGGAACTTCCTGTTCTTAGAAAAATGAGAGAAGCACAAGGTTGCTGTGACGGAAATTGCACCTGCTGCGCACACGCTGCCGAAGAAGGTATGTTAAATGACGCCGCAGAAGAAATCGCGCCTGAAACGTTAAAAGACGCTGCCGCCGACGTCGAATAATCATAGAAC
>CAYJCS010000109.1:0-5443 GCA_964368715.1 uncultured Bacteroidaceae bacterium
GCAAACAATTGAAGCCATACATCATGCAAAACAGGCAAACGTGCCGATTATCGTTGCGGTTAACAAGATGGATAAGCCGACCGCAAATCCCGAAAGAGTTTTGCAACAATTGACAGAGCACGAAATTCTCCCCGAAGATTGGGGCGGTGATACTCCCGTCGTTAAAGTTTCGGCAAAAACAGGCGAAGGTGTTGAAGATTTGCTTGCCAACATCCTAACAATGGCAGAAATGCGCGAACTCACAGCCAATCCCGACAGAAACGCAATTGGTACAATCATTGAGGCGCGCCTAGATAAAGGAATGGGCAAAACGGCAACCGTTCTCGTTCAAACGGGCACTCTGCATTTGGGCGATTTCATCGTAGCGGGAACGTGCACCGGCAAGGTCCGTGCAATGGTAGACGACAAGGGCAAAAAAGTCACAAAAGCAGGCCCGTCAAAACCCGTATCGGTCACAGGCTGGGACGAAATGTTGCCTGAAGCCGGCGACAGACTGGAAGTTGTTTCCAATGAGAAATTTGCAAACGATCTCGTGGAAGAGCGTAGACTAAAAGCAGGCAAGACAGAAGACGGAAGCAGTTCGGTTTCGCTCAGCGATTTGTTTGAAAAAATCTCCAAAGGTGAACTCAAATCCGTCAAACTCATCGTCAAAGCAGACGTTCAAGGTTCGCTTGAAGCGGTCAAACAATCACTGACAAAACTAGGCAACGAAGAAGTCGGAGTGGACATTATTTTGGGCGGTGTCGGCGGCATCAATGAAAGCGACGTCACACTCGCCGACACGTCAAAAGCAATTATCATCGGATTTAATGTTCGCCCGGACTCAAATGCCAGATTGCTTGCCCAGCAAAAGAAAATCGACATACGTTTTTATGACATCATATACAATGCCATCGAGGACATCGAAGCCGCAGTCAAAGGATTGCTCGCGCCCAAATTCATGGAAAACGTTCTCGGCTCTGCAGAAGTCAGAAACGTTTTCAAGATTACAGGAGTTGGCGCAATTGCAGGTTGCTACGTCCTCGACGGAAAAGTACAACGCGGTGCAAAGGCACGACTTCTCCGCGGCGGCAAGGTGGAAGTCACCACCGACATCGACTCTTTGCGTCATGAAAAAGACGACGTCAAAGAAATGGCAAAAGGTTACGAGTGCGGCATAATGCTTAAAAATTATCAAGACGTTAAAGTCGGCGACGTAATCGAAGCCTTTATAATGGAGCAGATCTGATGAAGGTCAGAATTGAAAGAGTAAATTCAGAATTGCAGCGACAGATAACCAAAATTATCTGCGAGGATATCAAGGATCCAAGAATAAGCGGCGGCTTGGTCGGCGTCACGAGAGTGCAAACCACGCCGGATCTTAAATACGCAAAAGTGTTTTTGTCGGTCTATGCCGACAATGAAGACGACCGCAAAAGCGTCTTTGACACGGTTGTAAGGAGCAAAAATTTCATACGCAATATGCTCAAAAACGCCGTTCAAATCCGTCTTTTGCCCGATTTGACTTTTGTGTTGGATACGTCATGCGACTACGGACACAAAATCGACACCATTTTGGCTAAAATGGATATTCCAAAAGCCGACACTGACTAAAAGAGTAAAATGACAGAAAAACAAACGACGGAAAGAATGGCACAGATTTTTAAGGCGGTGCAACGTGCGGGAAGTGTGTCGCTATATTGCCACACAAACCCCGACGGCGACACACTTTGCTGCGCGCTTGCTCTTCGTCGCGCTCTTATTTCAATGAATAAAACCGTCGACGTTTTTTGCGACGGCGAAATTCCTAAAAAATATCAATCTTTACCCGACGTACAAAATATAACGCTGCCAAACAAAGGCACGCATGATTTGGCAATCGCACTGGATTGCAGCGACCTAGACAGACTTGGCGGTGCAATGAAGTCTTATTTGTCTGCAAAAGGGCAGATTGTTATCGACCATCATTTAACCCATATGAAGTTTGGGGATATTTCGCTTGTACAGCCTGAAGCGGCTGCCTGCGCGGAAATTATCTATGACCTCCTTTCATATATGAAATCTATCGACGACGTGACTGCGGAACTGATATTCAGCGGTATTGTTGCGGATACGGGTTGTTTTCAATTTTCGTCAACAACGGCACGCACTCACGAAATAGCTTTTAATCTTATTCAAAAATATTCTTTTGACGCATCAGGCGTCGTTTACAGATTGCAAAAACGCACAACACCCGAAGTTTTCAAGTTGAAAATTAAAGTGCTCAATAACTGCAAGCTCTTTTTGGACGGAAAAGTTGCAATAATAACCTTCAAGCAAACCGATTTTGACCAAACCGGCACAACTTCGTCCGATACGGAAGGCATAATTGTGGACGTAATCGACATAGACGGAGTTGAAATCGCTTTTGCTCTCACCGAAGTCAATGACAAAAGTTACAGAATAAGCGTCCGCACCAAAAATTACGTCAACGCCGCCGACCTTGCCGCTGAATTCGGCGGGGGAGGACACGTTCGGGCTTCGGGATTGCGACTTAGCGGTTTTTATGAGGATATTATAGACAAACTTCTCAAATCCTCGAGGGACAGACTGTGAGCGACATTTTCGTGAACAACACTTTTGAAAAGGTACCCTTTGAGAGCGAGCCAACTATAAAAGAACCTTTAAGAGGATTTATCAATCTGATAAAACCATCAAATATGACCTCAAACGATGCGGTTGTAAAAATTCGCGGCATATTAAGAAGAGCGACAGGCGAAAAAAAGATAAAAGTAGGTCATTTCGGCACTCTTGACCCTATGGCGACAGGTGTATTGCCGATTGCAATCGGCACTGCAACAAGGTTGTTTGACTACACAATAGAGAAAGTCAAAACCTACGAAACGACTTTTTTGTTCGGAGAAAGCACCGACACTCTCGATGTTTGGGGCAAACGCACAAAAACGGGCGGCAAAATCCCAACTACGGAAGAAATCGTTGCAGTACTGCCAAAATTTATCGGGCAGATTAGGCAAGTTCCGCCCGCATACAGTGCAAAATCATTGGACGGCAAGCGTGCGTACGAATATGCCAGAAAGGGCATAGAAGTGGCACTTCAAGCAGTTCCCGTCACTGTTTATACCTTTGAACAGTTGAGGCAGCGCGTCGAAAATGAATTTGCTTTCAGAATTAGTTGCAGCGGTGGTACATATATCCGCTCTCTGGCAAGAGATTTAGGGGAGTCGCTTGGCACTTTTGCCGTGATGTCCTCTTTGACTAGACTAGAAAGCGGAAAATTCAAAATCGAAAACGGCGTAACTTTTGATAGCTTTGAAGTTGCGCCCACAGATTATATTCTGCCCGTAGAATTCGCTTTGGACGACATAGAAACTTATAAATTTAGTGATAATGAAGCGCATAAAACACTAAACGGTGTGGATATTGAAGTTTCGCACCCAATGGAAAACGGTTACGTTTCCGTTGCCTACCAAAACCGCATTATCGGCATTGGAAACATTGACAACGGCATGCTTAAGATAAAAACACGACTATGATAAAAGAATTCAATATTGCCGAAAAATATAATCCCACTCCTATGGTAATTGCACTAGGATTTTTCGACTGCGTGCATTTAGGGCACGTTGCAATTATCGAAGAAACCAAAAAACTGGCCAAAGAGTACGAAGCAGAGTCTGCCATAACAACTTTTGCAAACGATCCGGGTTGGCTGCTTGGCAAACTAAGCCAAATATATACCAAAGAAGAGCGCAAATTTATTTTTGAATCGCTTGGCATACAAAATTTGCTGTACGCATATTTCAATGAAGAATTTGCGGATATATCGCCTGCGCGCGCAGCGGAAATTTTGACCGATTTTTACAATATCAAAGCCATTGTCTGCGGAAAGGATTTTACCTACGGTAAAAACGCCGAAGGAAGCGTGGATACTCTTACAGATTTTATGTCAAAAAAGGGTATACCCGTAACAGTGGTGCCATACGTAAAACTCGGGTCAAAAAAACTATCGACAACAGCCATCAAAAAGATGATACAAGAAGGCAATGTCGAAATGGCGAACGAGTGCATGCCAAAACCGTATTTTTTGATCGGAACTGTTGTTCACGGCGCGCATAGGGGCACGAATTTTGGCTATCCAACCGCGAATTTGTCGCTTCACCCAAACTGCATAAGGCCGTGTGAAGGTGTGTACATCACCAAAGTTTACTTAAACGGAAAAGCGTATTTAGCCAGCACCAACGTGGGAGCAAAACCGTCTCTTGACGACAATAATTTTACAATAGAGAGCTATATATTGGATTTTGATCAAGTTATCTACGGGCAAGAAATTCGAGTTGAATTTTACAAACGCCTTCGCGGTACTATTCGATTTAATTCCTTGCAAGAACTGAAAAAACAACTTTCAGAAGACGTAAATGCGACAAGAGAATATTTCGCCCAAACACAAAATTGATATGACAGATTTAACCACACCAAAATTTGGACCTTCGGGCAATTCCGAAAGTTTCCTCCTTGAAGGATACACCGCCACTATGCAAATGCCGCAGTGGCTAAGTAAGCGCGGTTTGGAACTCTTTGAATATTCCTTTGGCAGAGGTGTAAATATCAACAAAACGACGGCGGTCGCACTAGGGGAAGAATGTCATAAATATGGCATCGAACTCAGCGTCCATGCACCTTATTTTATAAATTTTGCATCACCGGAACCCGATAAAGCGCAAAATTCTATAATGTATCTTGTTTCTTCGCTAAAAGTGCTTCGTCATTTCGGCGGTGAGCGCGCTGTTTTTCATATCGGCGCAGAGAGCGGTCAAATCAGAACAGAGGCTTTTTCTCGCGCGCGCGATACCTTTATACAAGCGCTTTCCGTTATATCGGAAGAAGGGCTTGGGGATTTTATCGTCTGTCCGGAAACAATGGGCAAAACCGCTCAAATCGGTACGATAGACGAAGTCGTTGAATTTTGCAACCTAGGCAAAAACGTCTATCCTTGCCTTGACTTTGGACACATCAACGCGCTATACCAAGGCTCGCTTAAAACCCAAGACGATTTTCAGCGAATTGTTGACAGGCTGTTCGACGGTATAGGTGAGCAAAAAACCAAAAATATGCATATACATTTTAGCAAAATACAATACGGCGCAAAAGGGGAAATTCGCCACTTGACTTTTGAAGACGAACTTTACGGCCCGCGTTTTGAAGACTTTGCCCCTGTAATTGTGAAAAACGGACTCACTCCGCATATTTTAAGCGAATCGGCAGGCACTCAAGCAGAGGACGCCGTCCAAATGAAATCAATATATTTTTCCAACCTAAATTAGAATTCCTATTTAGAAATTTTTCCATAATAAAAGTGTTTTGTTGTAGCATACATCAATATGCATTTTAATTTGTCTATAAAATTTTTTATTAGCTATATCAATGATGAACTAAAATCAGAAGGCTTCTTATATGAAAATTAGTGTTT
>CAYJCS010000110.1:0-5290 GCA_964368715.1 uncultured Bacteroidaceae bacterium
TGAAAGGCTTACCCTCACCGTAACTCTCTTTTAGTTGTGCAGGATAATAAACCGTGCTCTTAAACGGACGCTTGCCTGTCCAATGAAGCTCGGGATACCCTTTTATCGTCTTTCTTTGAGCAAACTCAAATGTTTGCTGTTCGTAGTTGTCAGCCATTTTTATATTCTCCTCTGTATTATCGTATTTTATTTTCTACCGCAAAAGTGTCTTAAATCGCAGTTCGTACACAACTTTTCGGACGTGGATTTATCCATAAAATCCCTGCATTGAATCTTGCGCACGGTCTTGTCTATTGCCATAACTGTTCTAGTCATATCGCTTGCACGATTGTCATAACTAATGGTTGGTATACCCTCCGTTTCACCTGTGTAATATAAGTGCATCTTACTGACCGATAACCCGTACCGTTGCTCAATTATGTATGCATAAAGCTGAAGCTGTCGACGATACCTTTCTATGCTCTCCTTGTCTTTTTCCATGTCAGGCTTGCGTTCGGCCTTAAAGTCCACAACCTCGACAGTGTTGCCCTCGCCGCGTATAAGATCTACCTTACCTGTTAGAATATAATCGGGTTCAACGTGGCTGACCTCAACCTCCGCGTCCATGACGCGCGCCCAGTCACCGTTTTGTTTGTCTGCATATTTCATAACTTGTTTTAATGCCGCATCCTGTTGCGGACTGCCGAGATACGACCGTTCGCGCTTTGAAAGATTTGTATAGTTGTTTTCAAACCACGTCGTTATATTCGGCTCCGTTATGGTTTCGTTTTCGCCCCTTAAAACGGCTCGATGTATGTCCTCAATCGTTTGGTGCACAAGCGTACCGAAGAGTGTTGACCCCGTTCTTACAGGTATAAAGCCAAGTTCCTTGAAAAACTTATATTGCAATGAACAGTTTTCATAAACCGCTATGTGGGAGGTGAACGAGTAACTCTGTTTTATGTTCACATCCTTTATCTTATCAAGCTCGTACTTGCTGTAATCAATTTCAGGATTGAAATAATACGGCGTTTCGTCGTATACGTTTCTAAAATATTTCGACGGCTCCGCACCACGCCCTTCATTCTCTCTCGCCGTCAAAACAAGCAAGTTTTGAGCTCTTGAAAAGGCAGTATAGTATAGCCGCCAAAAGTCGAACATTTTTATCCGTTCGAACGGTTCGTAGGGTCTGCGGTGATAAACGTCTTGTTCAAGAGTTTCCACAATCTCCTTGCCCTGCTCTCTCGGAGTTGCGTAAAGCGACCCGACTATCACAACAGGAAACTCTAATCCCTTGCTTTGGTGTATCGTCATAAACGAAACGCAGCCACTGGGTGCGTACTCTGCATCGTCCTCGTATTCGTCTATCCCGCCGTCCATAAGGAAGCGCATAAAAACATTAAAAAAGTAATCAACGTCGCGATTTATGCTTTTTGCCGTGAAAATTGTCACCCTATGCAAATACTCGTATCTCGTCGTTAGGTTAGTAAAAATAGCAAGGTTACGGAGCGGGCGCGTGTCGCTTACTCCCGAAACGTCAAGACTCATTATAGAACGGAACGGCTCGTATTGCAATATCCTATATAAAAGCCCTGTAAATGCATAGTCAAAGTTGCCTTGCGGTACTGCGTGGTCTCGGGCACGGAACTGTATAAATTTTTTTAAGTCCTCGTTCTTGCTTTCTTTCAAGTATTCTGCAAACACCTTTATACACCCGACATAATATCTCTGCAAATCAGGGCTTGCTCGCATTTCGCCCTTATTTAACCTCGTAACAAAATCAGGGAAACACGCAAGCATTGTGCCTATTATGAGCCGTATCTCCTCGCGCTCAAAAAACAAATCTGAACGCGGTGCATAAACGGGTACTCCGTTTTCCTCTAAAAAGTCAGCAAGAGCTTTTGCTCGGTCGTGCTTAACTGAACGAAAAAGAAAAGCTATTTGGTTATAATCTGTCAGTTTGCCAGATGCTTTTAATTTTTGTATAAAATCGAGAACGCTCTCGCTCCAAGTGTCCGCTGCTCCGACTTTTAATACTGTCGGTACGCCCTCTACAAACTTTCCCTTCGCAGGCTTGATATTCTTATCAAAACGAAAATCACCCCACTCGAACGCAAAGCCTCTACCTTCTGTTTCCTGCATCCATTGGTTATAAAAGTTTACGATATCTTTTTCTGAACGATAATTCTCGGAAAGTGTTATTTTTTCGCAAGCGGAAAACTTTTCAGGAAACTCTAAAATATTCCTTATCGTTGCGCCTCTAAATCTATATAAGCCTTGGTCGTCGTCTCCGACTACACAAATATTATTATGCTCCGCGCCTATCAAAAACACGAGTTGTTCTTGAACATAGTTTGTGTCTTGGTACTCGTCAATCATTATATATTGAATGTCGTCTTGTATCTTTTCGCAAATCTCCGGCTTGTCCTTTAAAAGATTATATGCTATCGACTGTATGCTTGAAAAATCAAGCGCATTTTCCTCGTCGAGCAACTCGTTATACGTTTTTATTATCTGCCCGAGCGTTTGAATTTCGGTACTCGGGTGTGCGGCAAGTTCTGCCTCCGTCACGAGTTCCTCTGCGACCGCATTTATGTAGTAAACTAACTCTTGAGCTTTTTTCCACGAACTCTTTGTATTACCATAAAAAAGTTCTGCATTTGGTATCGCTTCAAACTCTTTTATCTTTTGAAATATAAAATACTTTTGTTCGAAATCATCAAGCAATCGGTAGCTTCTTTTGAGCCTCGTGTGCTCTAAGTTTTCCTTTATCAATCTTAAACAAATTGAGTGAAGCGTCCCGATATATAGTTCATTCACGTTGACATTTATTTCTAATTTAAGGAGTTCGTTTGTTATACGAGTTACAATCTCTTTTGCCGCCTTTTCTGTAAAGGTGGCAATCATAATATTTTCGGGCCTCACATTCTTTTCAGTTATCAAATAAACCGCCCGCCTTACAAGCGTAAAGGTTTTGCCCGTGCCGGGACCGGCGATAATCAGCACGGGTCCTTCCGTAGTTTGTATCGCTTTTTTTTGATTATCATTCGCTGTTCCAAAATCAAACGCCATACCGACTATCCCTCCTATTGTTTTTCTTTAACAGTTAGTCCGTCGATTAGTTTTTTGAATACTTCGTACCACTCCCCCGTGGGCTGATAGCGATTTGTAAAGTTTATTAACTCAATGAATTTGCTTACCTGTGGAACGACCGCAAGCATAGTATCGTCTTGTCTGCCCTCTATCTGTGAAAACACAACAAGTCTCGCTAAATAATGAAGTACATCTATTATATCTCTGATTTCCCATTTTAAGAAAACCGTTTTTGCATGTTCTTTGGCGTCAGTTATATACTGATGCCTATCCTGTGGCGATATGCTGTCAAGCACCGCTCTCGTTTGGCGCAAAATGCCTTGATATGACGCGTTGTATTCCGTGAAGTATACATAGTATTTCCTGTACGGCTCTATGCCGTCCTTGCCCATGCTTTGCATTACCTCGTAGTGGTCGATTGCGTGTTGTAATTCGTGGTAATATACTTCTACGCACCCAAATGGTTCACTCTCATCGTAGCCAACCACTATGAGCGGCGGGTATCCATTGGCACCGGGTGTAAAAAGCCCGCCAAACCCGTGAGTACTGCCGCCGTACTGCTCCGCGACCTCCGCCACGCGCTTTTCTATGTCGACATTTTTGACAAAGTCGACCTCGATTTCAACGCCGAAACGGTCTTTTATTATTTGCTTTGCATCTGATTTGTATCGCTCTATGTCTATCACTCGGCAGTCCTCCTCTTTATAGCTTTATGCAGACAGGATCTGCCTCGAGTTTTCCGTCCACCCAGTTTTTATAAGGGTTACGGAAAACTTGAATTTCTGCCGCCCTTGTGCCTGCCTGCGTTACCAAGTAAACGCAGTATTTGTGACCGTTTTTGTGTTCCTTTTCAAGTGTCTTGCAAAACTCCCATTGCGTTCCCGAAACCGTGAAGTATTGCTTTATGTCTTTTTCACGTGTCTTGACCTCAATATATTCGAGCACGTCGTTTCCGCGCCTGATCGATATATCGTAGCCCATTTGCACCTCACCATCTGTATTGTGATGCTCTATCGTCAAGATATCGCCACCCTTTGTCGCTTTGAACAACGACTCAGTCAAATTTTTAATCGTGTAATCCTCTTTTATATACTTTTCTTTTATCCGCTTAAAAACGAGATGCTCGCCCCACAAACCTATTTTCTTTGACTTGTCGCTTACCGTTCGCGCAACGACCTTTTTCTCGAAGTCCTCGGGCTTGTCGTCCTCGGGGGTGTCCGCTCCGTCGCCGTATATATCGGCGATTGCATCATCAAGGTCACCAGTGGTGTCGTCCTCCTCCGCCTGTTCCTCGTCTTTCTCTAAATCCTCCGCATCCGTTCCCTCGCGTTTATTTGTGAATGCCTCCTCCGTTATGGGCGCATCGCAATCGTCCACGTCCACCTCGGGGTTAAAGTCCGTATTTTCCTCTATCTCTCTAAGATACGCCTCTCTAGCCTTTATAAGGTAATCTATCGGCAAACCGTCGGTCAAGTCGAGCCTTACTTGCTCGTCCTTAGGCAACGTCTTTCTTATATCGGGCTTAAAAACAAGATATTTTTCCAACACCTTATTGGTCGGATATTTTTTGAGTAAATCCGCTAAATATATTTCGTTTGGTGCGACGGGATTACCTTGCTCATCATATATCCATCGCGCTTTTTGAAGTGACCGTATGAAGTACGCTTTGAACTCAGCATTATTATATGAGCGTCCGTACCACCATTTCAAAAGACCGGTGCAATAATCCTCATTTATACGTTCAAGCAATTTCCAAAGTGCAAGCGACTTTTTTTCTGTCATAGTCGATATTATCGCATCCATGTGTTCAAGTTGGTAACTGCTTTCACTATACGACGAAACCTGTGCCTTGCCATATAGCTCGCGCCGCTCCTCCCATGTCAAACCATTGTTTTGTTCTTTCAATCGAATTGAAAAACTCACGCCGATTGCTTTCAAAAACTGGTTGAATTCGCCATCCTCGCCTGCGTCTGCCACAACTTTTGCTATATAGCAAATATTAGGTATGCCGCTGTATATCGTTTGAACGTTGTTGTATCTAACAAATGCATCAGTGGGTTTTGCGTAAAATGTCTTTGTGCTTTCCTCGTCCTCGCACAAAAGACAAACCTCATTCCGTATTATTTCGGCTATCCTCCGCCGCTTTTCCTCAGATGCGTCCTTGTACTCGGACTGCACGAGGCAAAGGCTTAGTATATAATCGTCGGGGTCTTTACTC
>CAYJCS010000111.1:0-5239 GCA_964368715.1 uncultured Bacteroidaceae bacterium
AATTCGTCGCCGACAATAGGATGATGCAAACTTGCGGCGTGTACCCTAATTTGATGAGTTCGTCCGGTTTCTAGTTCAAAACGTACGAGCGTGTATTTCCCAAATCGCTCAACGACGGACCAATGAGTGACGGCACGTCTGCCCTTTTCTACGATGGCCATCTTCTTTCTGTCTTTGGGGCTGCGCGCAAGCGGTGCGTCAACCGTGCCGCTATCGGTTTTGAAATTGCCGTCGCAAAGTCCGTAGTAGATGCGCCTTGCGGTTTTCTTTTCAATCTGTGAGGCAAGGGAGCGATGCGCTTCGTCAGTTTTTGCGACAACGATAAGACCCGACGTGTCCTTGTCAAGTCTATGGACAATGCCGGGACGAACCACACCGTTAATGGTGCTCAAATTGTCGAGACCGGCAAGCAATGCATTTACAAGAGTGTCGTTTTTTGTATAACTCGTAGCAGGATGCACAACCATGCCCTGCGGCTTGTTTATAACCGCAAAATATTCGTCTTGATAAACAATATCAAGAGGGATTGCGTTTGGCGTAACGTCCAAAATTTTGGGTGCAGGCAATTCAATCTCCACCCTATCACCGACTTTTAATTCAATCCCCGATTTATAACGAAGCACGCCGTTTACCGACGCGCCTACTTCTTCAATTACATTTTTGGCGTTGCTGCGTGAAATGCCGCACTCGCGCGATATGCAAACGTCCAAGCGGACATTATTGTCAACTACGCTAAAACTCTTCATTTTATTTGTCGCCGTTATCTTTTGAGCGTTTGCCGTCCAAACCCGTTGTTGTCTCGGCTTCTTTTTCTTTTAAAGAGTTATCGGGAGCCTCGTTGGGCGTGGCGACAGAATCATCAACTTTTTTTGAGGCACTGTTTGAAAAGTCCGAGCCGTTTGGGACTTCCGCGCGGTCAGCGTCTATCGAAGTTGAATTAGCAGACGAGGACACCGAAGAGTTTTCATCAGCCGCAGTTTGTGCTGATTTTTTGGCGGTTGCACTTTCTTTGAACAAAAGCACGATGAGATAAATAACAAGCCATACAGCACCGATTGTGACAAATGCGTCGGCAACGTTGAATATGGCGAAATCAAAAAATGTGAACTCAAAGAAATCACGGACGTATCCGAGACCTATTCTGTCAACCAAATTCCCCAAGCCGCCGGCTGAAATGACGACTAAAGCCATACGTAGCCATTCGCTGTCGGTATGGAATACGTTCAGATACACAAATACGGCCGCAATGACAACCGCCGTCACTATTGTCAATGTTAAGGTGCTATCCTTAAAAAGACCAAATCCTGCGCCGGTATTGACTGAATAAGTCAAATCCAAAAATCCGTCGATCAAAGTCATGTTGCCCGTTGCAGTACTGGCAAGAAGATTGTAAAGGTATTCTTTCATGCACAAATCGAGCGTAACGATAAAAGCCAAAACAAGCAGTTCTAAGGCGGCAAATATACATTTTTTGCGGAATAGCTTGTCGTACTTTAAACTTGCTATTTTGTTTTTCAATGCCTTCAAAGTAAAGGCGTTTTTGTCAAAATGAGGTTTTTGCATAATTTATTTCCTTCCCGTTACGGGCGGGACAGAAATTGTCACACCGCTGGGGGCAAACAAGAAAATGTTTGTCGTTATCTGCTGTATAGAGCCGTTGAGCGCATATATTGCGCCGCTCATAAAGTCAAGTATGCGATAGACCGACGTGCGGTTTACCTTGCTGAAATCCACTATAACCTGTTCGCGCCGCTTTAGATGGTCAATCAAAAGTTGCACGTCTTCATAAGTGGAGGGCGTGTAGATTATCGTACCGCCTGCACCCGCTGTGGGTGCGGCTGTGGACGAGGGTGCCGGTTCATTTGAAAACAGTCGGCTAATCCTGCCGGCACGCTCGGAGCGCACTTCGGAGCGGTAGCGCGAGGGCGCCTCAGTAAAAGCGTTTTCAGTGTGCGGAATATTTGTATCGCTGCCTAAATTTCTCTCGTTCATAGTCCTTCCGTTTCTATCCGCAGCATGCGGAGATTGCTTTTGATTTTTGTTTGTTTACGCGCTTGATGCACATTGTTATGCTTGGCTACAATTATACTTTTGTCAAGCGTTTATGAGTTTATGCTTGTTATACTTTCGTTAACGGTCAATGCAGCTTATGCCTGGTTTGGATATGTCCTTTCGCCAAACAGCACTCTGCCAAGACGAAGCATATTTGAACCGTGTTGCAAAGCGATTTTGTAGTCGTTGCTCATACCCATGGAAAGGTACTCGATATCCGCGTTCTCGCCGCCGATGCGCTTTAGCTGCTCATACAAGTTATAAAGGCTTTCATACAAAGTATGAAGTTCCGATGTATCACCAAGGTTTGGCAAAACGGACATCAATCCTTTGACTCTTATGTGAGGGTATTTTGCAAGCGAACCTACAAATTGCACAACTTCGTCGGGCGCGACACCGCCTTTTGTTATTTCGGCGCCCATATTTACTTCCACCAAACAGTCTTGAATTTTGCCGTGTTTTGCCGCTTGTTTTTCTATTTCGCGCGCAAGGTCTTCGCGGTCGAGAGATTGAATCAGGTCAACCTTGTCTATTATGTATTTGACTTTGTTTGTTTGCAACTGTCCGATAAAGTGCCAGCGATATGACGGATTGTATTTCGCCATAAGTTCCTGCACTCTGTTTTCTCCTAAGGAAAAATCGGGCGCCAGTGACATAAACTCGTCAACGGTTTCGGCTGTTTGAGTTTTAACTGCGGCGATTAGTGCCACTTTTCTGCCTGTGGATGCAACTTGTTGTCTTATTTCGGCCAAGTTTTCCGAATATACCATCAGATAATAACCTCTGTACCGTTTGCACCCGTCATGGTGTCGTACTCAAATTTCAGTTTTTTGCCCTTTTCGGTATAAATAACGCGTATTTTCTCTTCGCCGATATACTCCGCGCTCAAAACTTTGCCTTCAAATTTGGAATAAGCGTCAAGCAAAATCGTGAGCTTCTGTTTGTCGTAACCGCCGATGTCGTCGGAAACGAACAAGATACTGCCGAACATATGATTGATTTTTGCAAGCAGTTTCTTTTGCTCAATCGTGAACTTGGCGGGTTTCATTCCGTCGTCGCGCAAGAAGAACACGTCGGGATCGTTTGCAAATATTCTGCCGTTTAGGTGACGGCGGAAAATCGTGTTGTTCATTGCGTTGCGAGCCGATATGATTTCCGGATTGGTGACTTTTACATAATATTTGTCCTTAAAGGACAATTCCACGTCGCAACTAATTCGGCAAGCGTCAACTTTTCCCCAGCCGGAACCGAGCGGCATGCCGCAGCCGAGTATAATCTTGTCGCCGCAGCACTCACGCAAAAAGTCCATAGCTTCGTGCATAAGTTGACCTCTGGTTTTGCCGCCTCTGGGAATAATCGCCGCGGCGTATAGGAAGTCGAGTTTCACCATATCGTAGCCCCAGTCGTCGAATACAGTCTTGAAGAAAGAGGCAATATACTCTCTAACTTCGGGTTTTTCAATATCCAAAACCCAAAATCCGTTCCAAGCAAAACCGCCTATGACCCTTTTGCCTTTGCTGTCCGTCAACAGCCAGTCTGGATGCTCTTCGGCAATTTTAGATTTGAATTCAGCCGCAAAAGGCGCAAGCCAAATACCCGCTTTATAGCCGCATTTTTTTATCTCTTCGCAGACAACTTTCATTCCTCTTGGAAATTTTTTCTCATTGACTGTTAGCCAGTCTCCGACAAATGATTCATATCCGTCGTCGATTTGGAAGATATTCGCTTTATCGCCTACGTTTTCGCTCAGTCCTTTCAAATCTCTCAAAATAATGTCTTCGGTGATATTTTGAAAATAGTTGTACCAAGAAGTGTAGCCGACAAGACGGCCAACTCTCTTTGGATTTTTTTCAGGATACGCGTCGAAATATTTGTCAAAGACTTCCTCATAGCCACCCTCGAAAGTCACCACGTTAAACAATTCGTATTCTTTATCAATCGTCAAACCTTCCACGTCTTTTTCAATGGCAAAAACGTGTTCTCTGACGTCGGCATAGAAAATCGTATAGCCTGTTCTGTCGTTCAAACTACCGAAAAATTGCACCTTTTCGCCGCGGCGAAGATAGGTGTAAGTGTGAGAATGGAACAAATCTTTGCCGTATTCGGTAAACAAAGCATCGCCCGACGCAGCGGCATATTTTCTGGCAATATTTATTGTGTTGCAAGGAAAGCGCAGACCGTATTGTCTGTCGCCGATTTTATATTCACGGGACGTTGACCAACTTTGATAGCCGTTTGCAAAAAACCATTCGTTGGTTTCAAAATATTGGTCGTAGATAAGTTCTGCAAGCACGATTTCTACGGGTTTTGTGCTTTTAACAGTCAAATGAATACGGTTTTTTGCCCCGTCTTCCAAAAAAGTCAAAACCTCGTCGTTTTTATAAGCGGTGTGCAAAATACCGTCCAATTTGTAGATAACTTTCAGCGTGTAATCTTTAATATTCATAATTTCACCTCGTGCGCTTGCGCAAACACCCTATAATTGTAGACATTATATACTTTACGACCCCGTTTGTAAATACCTTTAAACTGCTTAAAAATTGCAATAACGCGCAAATAAACGCGAAAATCCTCAATCGCGTCAATTTTTAGGACTGCCGGAAACCGAAGCATAGCCGAATCGGGAGTTCGAATCGGCTATGCTACAAATTCGCAAAACGCGCTAATTGTATAACGCGTTTTAACGCTGTTTGTCAATCCGTAGTTTTTTCAAGTTTTCCGACTGACACTTCGTAAGCGATGCGATCTTCGGTTTCTCCCCCTTCAAGTACTTTTTGATATACTCTCGACTGTATTCTTCCGATTATTTTCACTTTGTCGCCAACCTTGAAATTTCCGGCATAGCGGGCGTTTCTGCCCCAGGCGATAGACGGTATGTAATCGGACTTGTTGTAGGCGCGGTTTACCGCAAGAAGCATATCGCAGATTTCCCTGCCGAAAGGCGTTGTGCGGTATATGGGGTCCTTGCACAAAAATCCTTCGATTTCTATGTAATTCGGGTTGTCGGCATCACCGCTTATTATCTCTCTGACAAAAACTCTCAGAACAAGTCGGCTGCGCTCGTTTTCTACCTTGTTATAACTTCGCAACTGCCCCGACACGCACAGTTCTTTTCCGACATCTAACGGGTTATTTTCCATCAATCTTTCAGAGAGCGTCAAAGGAATTTCATCCGTTTGTCCGCTCA
>CAYJCS010000112.1:0-5234 GCA_964368715.1 uncultured Bacteroidaceae bacterium
GTAATATCTGGAAAGCAAAGGAACTTGTCAGCAATGGACAGACTTGAAATTTCCACTCTAAGATGCTATTACGGCAGCCTTTTGACAAAGCGTTAGAACGGCTTTTTGCATATGCATTACGACGAAGATTTATCGCTTGGCGAAATCGCCGAAAACGAGGGAGTTTCAAGGCAGGCAGTTTTGGACGCCGTAAGAAAGGGCGAAAAGGCCTTGATGGACTTTGAAGAAAAATTACATCTTTGTGAGCGCGACAAAATAATCATTGAACATCTTGATGAATTGTCCATTGCCAAAGATTGCTCATCAGTCCGCGAAACCGCTGAAATAATAAGGAGGTTGATTGTCGAATAATGGCTACGTTTGAAAGTTTAAGTGACAGAATGAACCACATATTCTCGAAACTTCGCAACAAAGGCAAGTTGACGGAACTTGAAATCAAACAAGCGATGAGAGAAATCCGCGTTGCTCTCCTTGAAGCTGACGTCAACTTTGTTGTTGTCAAAGATTTTGTGGCAAAAGTCAGCGAAAAGGCTTTGGGCGAAGAGGTTTTGAAATCTTTGACACCCGCTCAGCAGATTGTCAAAATCGTCAACGAAGAACTGACCGAACTTATGGGAAGCAAGCACATAAAACTTGCCGTAGGCGACCGTCAACCCACCGTGTATATGATGTGCGGTCTTCAAGGCGCGGGCAAAACGACAATGTGCGGCAAACTTGCCCTATATCTAAAAAAGCAAGGCAAAAAAGTTTTGCTTGTCGCAGGGGATATATACCGTCCCGCCGCCATACAGCAGCTCAAAGTTGTGGCAGGCAAAGTTGGGGTGGACGTTTTTGACGAAGGACAGATTAGCCCCGTAAAAATCGCAACGGACGCTATCCCGTACGCGCTTAAGAACGGTTGCGACACGGTGATTATCGACACGGCAGGGCGTTTGCACATTGACGAAACGCTGATGAAGGAACTGGTGGACATCAAATCCGCCGTCAAACCCACTGAAATTTTGCTTGTTGTGGACAGTATGACGGGGCAAGACGCAGTCACCGTTGCCGACACTTTTAACAACACTCTCGATATAACAGGCGTCATAATGACAAAGTTGGACGGCGATACCCGCGGCGGCGCGGCGCTATCCATAAAAGCCGTAACCGGCAAACCGATAAAGTTCAGCGGCACAGGCGAAAAACCCGAAGATTTGGAGCCTTTTCATCCCGAGCGCATGGCGTCAAGAATTTTGGGAATGGGCGACGTACTGACACTTATTGAAAAAGCGGAGCAGGCTTTTAGCAAAGAGCAGGCGGAAAATCTGCAAAAGAAGATAAAAGACAGAGCGTTTTCGCTTTCCGACTATCTCGACCAACTAGACAGCGTCAAAAAAATGGGGAACTTGGGCGATATGATGGGCATGATACCCGGGCTTCAAGGCAAACTTAAAGGCGGAGCACCCGAAATTGACGAAAAGCAAATGCAGCGTACCAAAGCGATAATTCAGTCGATGACACCTAAAGAGCGTAACAATCCCGACCTGATTAAAGCCAGTCAAAAAAAACGCATATCCAAAGGAAGCGGCACTTCGATTCAGGAAGTCAATCAACTGTTAAAGCAGTTTGAACTTACAAAAGATATGATGAATCGACTGCAAAAAGGCGGAATGAAAGGTCTGAAAGGTATGAAAGGCGGGTTCCCGTTCTAAACGCAATAAAACGAAAAAATAAAATCAAAACAAAACAAACTAAACTAAACTAAAAGAAAAAATAACAATACTTTTTTTCATCAAAGGAGAAAAAACAATGGTAAAACTCAGACTCACCCGTATGGGCGCAAAGAAAGCACCTTTCTACCGTATCGTCGCAGTGGACGGCCGCAAGGCGCGTGACGGACAGTATATCGAACAAATCGGTATTTACAATCCTGTTGCCAATCCGAAGGTTGTTGAAATCGATGCCGAAATCGCCAAGAAATGGCTTGCTCAGGGCGCACAACCCACCGAAACCGTTCGCAGTCTTTTCCGTGACAACGGCATAATATAAGGTGAATTATGCTGGAACTTGTAGATTATCTGGTTGAAAAACTGGTGCCCGGCGGCGATTACTCAGTCGAAATGAGAGAAAACGGCGACGCAGCCAATATCGTTATCACCATTGCAAAAAGCGACATTGGTAAGATCATCGGCAAACAGGGCAGAATTGCGCGCTCGATTCGCACTCTTGTAAAGGCGGCAAGCGGACGCGGAAGTGTGCACTACAGTGTCACAATCGAAGAAAAAGCATGAAAAGCGAATTCACAATCGGCACCGTGCTGCGTCCCAGAGGCCTGAAAGGCGAAGTTAAAATGGAACTCTATACCTCGGACAGCACCCGATATCGCGCTCTGAAAACCGCAAAAGTGGGCGAAGAAGTTTTAAAAATAGAGAAAATTTCTCCCGAAGGCGAGTTTGCTTACGTCAAATTTTTTGGAACGGACAGCGCCGAAGACGCGGAAAAACTTCGCGGAAAACCCGTGACGGTTTCGCGCTCCGACCTGCCCAGGCCCAAAGACGGCGAACACTACATTGCCGACCTTATAGGAATGGACGTGTTTGTCGGCAACGACAGACTTGGCGAACTTGTGGACGTTTTGCAATACGGATCTGCGGACGTTTACGTCATAAAGACCGAGAGCGCCGAAGTTTCCGTACCTGCGCTGAAAGAACTTGTAAAAGACGTGGACTTGGAAAAAGGCGTTATCGCTCTTGACCGCTACGTTTTTGACCGCGTTTCAGTCTATAACTGACGAAAATCGGTCTGTTACTGACTTAATTGTCCAAAATGTGATAGGTGTGATATGCGTTTTGACATACTGACCATTTTCCCTGAATATTTTGACCTCCTGCATCAAAGCCTTATAGGAAAGGCCATTGCAGGGGGCGTTTTGGAATGCAACGTTGTCAATATCCGCGATTACAGCAAAGACAAACATCTAAAAACCGACGATTATCCCTACGGCGGTGGGGCAGGTATGGTTATGACGCCCGACCCTGTCGTTAGTGCAATCGAAGCCATTGACCCCGCTCACAAAGCCAAACGCATTTATATGTCGCCAAAGGGTGTACAACTAAAACAAAACGTTGTCGAAAATCTCGCAAAAGAAGATAGGATAATCATTCTGTGCGGTGATTACGAAGGCATTGACGAGAGGATTATCGAACTCTGCATCGACGAAGAGATTTCCATAGGCGATTATGTTTTGACGGGCGGCGAACTTCCGGCTATGGTGCTGATAAACTGCGTAGCGCGCTACGTGGACGGGGTGCTGGGTAGCAGTGAAAGCACGTCGGAAGAGAGTTTTTCAAACAATTTGTTGGAATATCCTCACTACACGCGCCCATCTGAATACAGGGGTTTGAAGGTGCCGGAAGTCTTGCAAAACGGAAATCACGCGGAAATCGAAAAATGGCGCAAACAAAAAGCATACGAAATAACAAAAACGCGTCGGCCAGATTTGCTCAAATAAAAGTTTTAACCGTCTAAAATCACAATCACTTACACTTTCAACGAAAGTGTTTTTTATTTTTTCGTCCTTTCTTAAGCGGCAAAAATTATCACTATTGACATTTCCACCGATTAGGCGTATATAATAATTATAAGAGTAAACACACTTATGGGGGCAATTATGAAAAGATCCAGGATTGTTGTTTTACTGATGATTGTTGCAATTTTATCACTTTTTGTACTCTCCGCGTGTAATCCTGAAAGAGTACCCGAAGCCAATAACCTTGCATATGCAAAAGTGCCTATGTCTTCAGATAATATTTCGGAGACTCTATCAAACGACGACAATTATTCTGCATATACGGCATTTTCGGCAAAACTGTTGAACGCTGTTTATGAAAGCAAAGCAAACGTTATGGTGTCGCCGCTTTCGATTTATCTTGCGCTTGCAATGACGGCAAACGCCGCTGACGGTGAAACGCTGACACAGATGGCAAGCAGTCTCGGGTTGTCCGTCTCAGAACTAAACACTTTCTGCGGAAATCTGTATTCCTACTTTATGGAAACGGACAAGAATAAGAGTGTGAATATTGCCAATTCCATATGGTGCAACGAGAGTATGGCAAACTTTTCTCCGAAAGAGGAGTTTTTGCAGGCAAACTCTCTGTATTACGGCGCGGACGTTTTCAAAACTCCCTTTGAAGACTTGACAAAAGATCAAATCAACCAATGTGTGAACGATAATACGGACGGGATGATAAAAAATCTTTTGGATGAAATTGACACTGCCTCCATTGCGTATTTAATTAATACTTTGCTTTTGAACAGTAATTGGGATCAAAGAACTTTTTACGACTTTGAAGACACCTTCACCGACGCTGAAGGAAGTCAGTCAACAAGAAGTTTTTTAACGGCTAACGACGAATATTCATATTTGCACACAAACAGCGCCGTAGCGTTGAGGTCTAATCTTAAAAACGGACTTTGCTTTGTCGGAATTTTGCCAAACGGAACGCTTGACAGTTATATTGAAAATCTGAACGGAAGCGAGTTGAAGACAATATTGACAAATGAGGATTCGTCAAAAGACGTGAACGGCAAATTCCCGACGTTTAATTACGACTATGCTGTAACGTTGAACGATACGCTGACAAATTTAGGGATGGGGATTGCATTTGACGAAGCAAATGCGGATTTTTCAAAAGGTTTCAATATGCCCGAAACCGCAAATGTGTTCATATCGGAAGTCTTGCACAAAACTAGGATAGAGGTCACAAAGTACGGCGTGCGTGCGGCAGCGGCAACGTCTGTAAGTATGGGTTGCACTTCGGCGGCTCCAAGAGAAACCATTACGATAAGCCTCGACCGTCCGTTTGCCTTTGCTCTCATTGATACCACCTACAACATTCCTTTGTTTATAGGCACTTATAACGGCTAAACAAAGCAACATTTATTAGGGTTGAAATCATTGTCAACAATAATCAAAAGCAAATTTTCACACGGACTTGCCCAACGCAAGCCCGTGTGTTATTATTGATGAGGATTTTATCTACAATTAATTAGACAGAAGTAAAAAAACAAAATCGCGGACGAAACTCGTGCGAAAATTTCTGTGCATCTTGCGCGAGAGTGAACACGCACTTTCTTATTACGAAGTTGCGAACGCGAGCCGCAGGGCGGCGAGAAAGTGAGCGCCGAGCACCAGACAAATGTGCGCAGGCATAGGCACACCTAGTCGCGAAGCGGTGCCGTTATGCCAAGCGGCA
>CAYJCS010000113.1:0-5184 GCA_964368715.1 uncultured Bacteroidaceae bacterium
TTTCATCATCTCGCACTGGGCGCATCTTGTCAGACTGAGTGAAATTGTGAACGGAGATTCAGATCCTATTGATTCAGTCACAAATGGCACATTTTTGACGTGGGCAGGCGACACACACTATGGACACTATGCGGGCTTAAACACGTCACCTTGTTACTTTGTTTTGCAGTCGGACGCTAATATAAACGAAGGTTTATTGACGATCAACGACGGATTGATTTTCCATTCTATCGGTAAAGATGCAGCGCACTATTTCGCAGCCAACTTCGGATCGGCTGACGGCGACAACTTCACCATAAGCGTCAATATCGACGCCGACAGAGATTCGGATTACGTCGGTCTTTTCGGTTACATAAAAAACCCGTCCGGCAACCAAGATATTACAATCAAAAACTTCACCGTAGACGGCAACGTCTTCGGGCGCGATTACGTAGGCGGTGTCATCGGTCGTGCTGCCGGTTTGAACGCGAGCAACGAGGTAATAATCGTCAACGTCCGCAACTACACCGGCGACACTTCGTCAAATCTCATTTCGGGACGCAACTATGTGGGCGGCGTTATCGGTTATGCCGATGTATATAGCAAATTACTAGGTGCGTTCAGCAACTCAAATAACATTGAAGGCGAAAACTTCGTCGGCGGCATTATGGGCGCGGCTATTGCAGGAAGCGGTTCCGCAACAGGCAATACCTATACCATCTTCTCAAATTACGGTGTTGTCGGAAGCGGTGGCGTTGCGGCATCCGTCATAAACAGCGGAAATATAACAGCCACAGGTAATTTCGTCGGAGGCATTTTGGGCGGCGTTATTGACAACGGCGACCTTGTCGCACTGTTCGCTCCCTATACTGCAAGGAACCTCGGCACTGTCATCGGCAACGATTATGTGGGCGGAATTATCGGAAACGCAGGCGGCGCACCCGTACAGAACAGCACAACCGGAATTTGGGACATCGACACCGGAAACGCGATAGGCGGCGTTGTGATTTCGCTTGTAAACACCGGAAAGACGAAAAACGATTTGTCTTACAACGGTATGCTTTCCGACACCGCCATAAGAGTCGAAGGACGCAATTATGTGGGCGGTATCGTGGGTAGAGTGGCATGCGGAATCACGCTTACCGCAATATTCAGCACGGGCGACGTCGTGGCAACCGGCAACTACGCCGGCGGCATCGTCGGCAGTTTGAAAGCGGGCGGCGTCGAAGCGAAGACTTTGGCATCTTGCTTTATTACCAACCCCGACGGCGGAACAGATCTTGAAATTTCTCAAGGCACCTCCAAAGTTAAAGCCGGCACCGACGCTTATGTCGGCGGTATAGCAGGGGAGGCTTTGAGCGGCACTATTACAGGATGCTATACTCAAGGCTTCAACCATTCTGAAGTAAGATTAAACGCAGGCGGTATAGTCGGCTACGTGAACGGTGCAACGGTCAATGAAAGCAACTGGGCGGTATACGTTGCGGGCGCGACAACTTATAATTCAAATCTTATAACCGAAGACACAGGAGGCAGAGGCAAGTACGTTGTCGTCGACAGCAAGATAGCCAACTTAATGTCCGTTGACGAACTTTTGGTATTTTCCGGCATTTTGACCAGCAGTAGCGGCATTGTTAGAAGAGCAAGCGTGAACACGTGCGACGTGAGTGTAGGAAGAATCTCCATTGGTCTTGCATTGTATACCGAAGCGACCAACATCCAAGATCCATCGCAAATAGTTTTCTACAGAAACGATAATACGGAGTATAGTACCGACAATAATTTTAATTTAATGAACAATACTCCGACCGGTACTCCAAAAACGCATTTGTATCTTGGGTTTGATAACGCAACGCAGAGTTTTATCATCGCTCTTGCGAGAATCGATTTTAACCACGAACCCGCTTATTCTGATCCGGAAAACATCGCAAAGCAAAGCGTCGTAAACGAATATAAAGACCTTAAAAAGCAGTACGATAGCAACGTTTACTATAAAATTGTCGTGGATCATGTGTTGGCCGATACTGTATACGGCGGATCATACGTTATTACAGGACACACGGAATACAGAATCGGTTCACAATGGTATTGGTCGAGTGCGCTGTTTAGTCTTACGACCGCAGTAATGAAAGGCTATTTCTTTATCCGTAATATTGACAACTGGAATACGTTCGCATCCAACGTTAGAGGAGGAAATAGTTACAGTCATTGCGAGGACACCGATACAAAATGGGTAGTCCAACTCACCACCGACATAAGTGCTAATATCGGCTCGGAAAGCCTTGCGGGTTTAGACGGCAAGCCTTTCTCCGGCATATTCGACGGCGGCGGTTACACTTTAAACATCAACATTTCAAACGCTATTGCCGGCACCAGTTTGTTCCCGTATGCGTCGGGTGCTGAAATCCGAAATCTCACGGTGGCAGGCTCTATAACCACTTCGAAGTTTGATATTTCCGCATTTGTGGGTATGCCCAGAGGTGATATCACTTTTTACAATTGCACCAACAAAGTCAACATAGGTGTGTACGGTAATGTACCTGTTTATGATGGCAGTGAAAACTACAACATCGGCGGATTCCTCGGTTGTACAAATTACGAAAACAGCGGCGGTACCTATCAGTTTGTCAACTGCGTCAACGAAGGAACAATAACAACCCGCAGTTCAAACGATGTCAACGGCACCGGCGGCATAGTTGGAAGAATCTATTGGCCGGCACAAACAGTTACCCTTGACAGTTGCCGTAATGCAGGCAACATCACCGGTGCAAAGAACGTTGGCGGTATAGTCGGATATAACAACGGTACAACCGTCATTAAAAACTGCGGCAACAGCGGAAACATCACCGCAAACGGCGTAAATACCGACGGAAATTACGATAATTACGACAGCAATGCCGGCGGCTTGGTGGGTATTGCAAGTTCCTCCGGTTCATCAAACTTCTACGCGTCGTATAATTCGGGCACTGTCATCGCAATGGGTAATAAGGCGGGCGGAATCATCGGCACCGACGCAGACGTCAGCGACACGGATAGAACGACGCGCGTTTACTACTGCTATAACACAGGATCTGTCTATGTAGGCGGCACATCTCCCAGACGTCCTCAGGACGGCTCCAACGGTGTTCAGGCGGGCGGAATAGTGGGTTCTATGGTTTGTATGGACATCCGTTACTGCTATAACGCCGGCACAATTACGGCAAACGGACAGGTCGGTGTGACGTTATATACCGGACGATTCACTCGTGTCGGCGGCATTGCCGGTTATGCGGAAAACACAAATAATAACTATTTAGCGTACTGCTACAACGTCGGTGACGTTATAGCGGCTTGTAATACCGACCATTGGCTCTTGGGCAATTTTGCCCGACGCGCTTACGGCGGTATTGTCGGCGAAATGAGAAACAACGATACGGAATTTATCACACTCATAAAATGCTACACGCTTGCCAACAGTTGCTGGGTTGTTAACGGCAACAACGCGGGAAGACAAAACGCTTCCGTCTCCGAAGGTACAAGCGTAACAGGCCAATTGGGACGTGGTCTTGACGGTGAAGTTGTAAACAGCATAGCGGACTTTACCGCTGTGTTTGAAGGCGACCGCGTAGTCGTGGCATCCTCGTCACCAATACGCGGATTAAACTTCTACAACAACGCTACGGTACTCAACAATTCAGGCTATCCTAATGCGAGTGAAACCAACAGTTATATAGATTATCTGGCAAGCGCTAACCTTACAACCGCCACGGCAATTCGTGAAGGCTGGACTTATGTTTACGGTTGCTTGCCTCAACTCGCCGTGTTTGCGCTTGATACACGCAACGGTTTGTCAATGACGTCGAGATCGTATGAGCCCACCGACGACGGTTCTGCAACCACTCTGCAACTTGCAGGTTCCAAAAACAATCCGTACATCATTAAAGACGGCGTTGATCTAATGGGATTGTCTTCTCTTACGATGTCAATGTCAATCGGCAGCGACTTTAAATGGACGGCAGAAGGCAAATACATTGAATTTGCAAACGGCTCAAACAACCTCGAAGCGGCGGTTGCGGCATACATCCACATGCCCGACGGCAACGCGGCAGGCGACTATTATAAATTCTTCAATAAGTCAAACACCGCAGGACAAGGTAAGAATTATCATTTGTTCTATCTTGGTGCGGCGTCAAGTTATCGTAGCAATTATATAAACGGCGGTGTTTCCGGTTCAAACAACTGGGCGTCTTACAACTATAAACTTGTAAACAACGTCTACACGACAAACGCCGCACTCACAGACGTCAACTTCTATCCTATCGGGCTTTACGGCGGCAACAGTCAAGACAGAGCTTTCGCCGGAAACATAACCGGCTTTATAGATGACGGCACACAAACGGAAATCAGAGGTTTAAGGGTTTCTTACGGCACAAACGGAGACGTCAGCGCGGGTCTTTTCGGCTGGGTAAAAGGCGCCTTGAGCAACCGCGTACAACTGCCCGGAGCATCTGTCAAATATCTCACGGTGACTGGCACTGTTTCCGCAAGTGCAATAGGCAGCGCTGATTCCAACGTTTGCGTCGGCATAATCGGGCGCACGTGGGGCAAAGTTACCGTTGAATATCTGCAGGCAGGAACCCTGGCAAATATATTGACGGTTTCTTCAACGACGCTTAACAATACATCCACCATTGTATCCCGTTCAGGCGGTATCATCGGCGATGTGTACGACGGCGGCTATTCGCATATAAGCAACAACAAAGTTGTGAAAGCCGATATCAGCGGTTTCCACGCTTCCATAGGCGGCATAATCGGAAAAGTCGAAGGCAGTGATACAGTGTATGTCGAGAATAACTCGGTTACGCAAGCGAATATCTATTCAACGGGAAATTCTTTTTCAAGAAATGACGCTAACTCATTGATTGGCGGCATAATCGGCTCAAGAGATAATTCCGTTACGTTGCAGATAAACAATTGTTCCGTCGGAAACGTTGGCGAAACTGCAATGCCACAAGAAGGACCAAAAGTTTTAATTCAAGGTGAGAACGCTATTGGCGGCATAATTTCGCATGCAACCCGCGGTGCAACGACAAACGTTGTCGGCTGCACAGTTTGGGGCGATGTGAAAATTCAGCGCAAAACGAATGCTGTAAACAATATTCCCAAAAACAATTTATTAGGTACTGCAATCGGCGGTATAGTAGGCTATTCGGAAAACGACGCACC
>CAYJCS010000114.1:0-5021 GCA_964368715.1 uncultured Bacteroidaceae bacterium
TCGTAGTGGACGGCGACGTCAAAGCGGTTTTATCCGACGGCGAAAAAATCAGAATTGTTAAATCATCAAAAACCGCCAAGTTTATCCAAGTGGGAAACGAAAACTTTTATGCAAGATTATTGAAAAAAATGAATAGATGGGGCGTTACCAAATAGGAAGCCATACGGAGGAATTATGTCAAGAACTACAAGACAACTGAAAATTTTGGAAATCATCGCAAAAAACGATGTCGACACTCAAGAAGAACTTGTTGCGCGTCTTAAAGACGAGGGTTTTGCCGTCACTCAGGCGACGGTCAGCCGCGACGTCAAGGATATGAATATAATCAAAACGCTCACAGACGACGGCAGACATTATCGCTACGTGGCACAACAGACCAAAGAAACTTCGTCTTCCGATAAATTTATAAAAATTTTCCGCAGCACGGTCGTATCAATTAAGCGTGCTGAAAATTTGGTTATCGTCAAGACCGAACAGGGCAGTGCAAATGCCGCGGCGGAACTTATCGACAGGCTTGAATTTCCGGAAATTTTGGGTGTAATTGCCGGCGATAATACGATATTTGTTGCTGTCGACAGTTACGATAATGCCGATAAAGTGGTGGACAAACTGGAAGATCTTCTCCAATAGTCCTTAAAAGGACAAATATTATTATATCGTGCCGTTTTAGGCACTTGGCGCACAAAAGCGCAAAAAGAACTCATTCATGATTAGTAATCTTACGGTACAAAATATAGCCTTAATTGACAAACTCGAATTAGAGTTGGGCAACGGGCTAAACATTCTAAGCGGAGAGACGGGCGCAGGCAAGTCCATCATCATTGACGCTTTGAATTTTGTGTTAGGGGAACGCGCAGACCGTTCTCTTATACGTTTCGGCACGGATTTTGCCTCGGTCGAGGCTTTATTTAGCGATTATATCACGCCAGCGATTTTGTCTTACCTTGAGGAAAACGGCATTGATGCCGAAGAAGTTTTGATACTTCGTCGCAAGATGACACCCGAAGGCAAAAACGAATGCCGTATCAACGGCAAACTTGTCACCCTATCCATTTTGAAAGGCCTAACAGAGTTGCTTGTGGACATTCACGGCCAACACGAGCACCAGTCGTTGCTGCGCGTGGCTACTCATATAGATTTGCTTGACAGCATGAATGAGGAAGCAATTTCAAGCCTAAAAGCCGAAGTTGCCGCCGCGCACACAAACTACATATCCTTCAAAAAAGAGATGAAATCTCTTGGCAACAGCGACGAGCGCGCCAGAAAACTGGACGTTTTGTCTTATCAAATAGCCGAAATCGAAAAAGCCGATATAAAGGATGGCGAAGAGGATGAACTGCTTGAAAAACGCCGCCGCGTCCGCAATTTGGAAAAGATTTTATCTGCCCTAAACGGTGCTAAATCCACTCTCGACGGATATGACAATACGGCTGTCACCGCGCAGATAAAGTCGGCATCGGCAACCTTGTCTACAGTTAGGGATTTCGATACAAAAATCCTTGATATAGTTGACAGACTTGATACCGCGAAAACGGAAATTGCTGATATAAGCGACACTTTGGATGATATGCTGTCTCAACTCGATTTTGACAATCGAAGCGCCGACCAAATTGAAGAAAGGCTTGAAACCGTCCGTACGCTTCAGCGCAAATACGGCGGAAATTACGATAGTCTGCAAGAGTTTTATTTAAAAGCAAAATCGGAGTTCGATTTGCTTTTGAATGCGGCAGACAGGGTAGAACAACTTGAAAAACTATTAAAGAATTCTGCAGTTGCGCTTAATGCAAAAGCCGAAAAACTGACGGTTGAGCGTAAAAACACGGCTCAAAAGTTTGAAAACAGTCTTGTTAAAGAACTTGAAGATCTAGGAATGAGCGGAAGCACGTTCAAAGTTGAAATCGCAACCGTAAGTGACGTTGATTTGATATCGTCAAACGGTGCGGACAGCGTGGAATTTTTGATTTCACCAAACAGAGGTGAACCGCTTAAACCTCTTGCAAAAATCATTTCGGGCGGCGAAATGTCGAGATTTATGCTTGCGCTAAAAAATATCGTCGCAAATCTTGACGGCATCGGAACTATGGTATTTGACGAAATTGACACTGGGATTTCGGGACATATCGCCGCGGTAGTTGCCGAGAAGTTGTGCAATATATCAAGGAAACGTCAGGTTATCGCCGTCACGCACCAACCCGCGCTTGCAGCAATGTCCGACAACCATTTCCTTATCGAAAAATCCGAGAAAGACGGCAAAACCGTCACACATCTCAACCTTTTGGATGACGACACAGCAGAAATTGCACGTCTTATCGGCGGCAACGATTATTCCGACTATGCCTATCCTCACGCAAAAGAAATGAAATCCTGGGCAGAGCGTTATAAACAAACCCTTGCAAAATAACTCAAAAAAATCTCATAATTTTAAAAGTTCCCTTTAATACAACTGGGGACTTTTTTTAATTTAATAGTCATAATAACACTCTTTGACACTTTGTTCCCTTTTCCTTCAAAAGGAGAAAACTATGGAACACGCACTAAATTTGTTACAAATCTCTTCTCGTTCTTTGACTTATTGCCCTCAATTGTTAGCTATTTTTCGGGGTCTCTATTAAATTAACATATTTAATGAGGAAATGAAAAAACCGACCTCCGAGGTCGGTTCTTTCACGTTGCGAGATTAGTCTGTAAGCCGAGTTCTGTCTTGAGTGACCATCTATCTAGGCCGTAAGTTGCCATACGGCTCAAGCGAATGCGGAGCGGACGGGCAGTCCATAATGCTCCTTTCTTGCATCGGGTGGGGTTTACATCGCGCCTCGTCACCGATTTGCGGGTGAGCTCTTACCTCGCCTTTCCATCCTTACCCTTGCGGGCGGTATTTTTCTGTTGCACTTTCCTTAAAGTCGCCTTCACAGGTATTTCACCTGCACCCTTGCCCTGTGATGCTCGGACTTTCCTCGTGGATTTCTCCCCGCGATCACCCGGCTAACTCGCATTAACAAGATAACATAAAACCATCAAAAAATCAACATAATTATGGGGTTTTGAGAGTGTTTGAAAACGATTAATCAAAAATCGGCTTGGTTAGACGCCGAAAAGTATAAAAATTTTGCAGAACTTGGAAAATGATAAAAAAAGTGGCAATAATCGGACTATGGAATATGCGATCGCGATTGGAGTTACCTTGCTTTTTGCATTGCTGGGTTATTTAATAAAGACAAAAGAGCGTGAAAGTTTTGAAAACTATATTAAAAACGAGGATTTTCAAGACAGCACTGTTACATTTGCAAAAAGTCTTGAATTGCCGTCACCGCACAGCAAAAAAGAATATACTGTAAAGCCGTTTTTAAAGACTGCAAAACGCACTATAAATTTATCAAAAAAAATTTCGCAGTCAAACAGAGGTTCCATTTCAGATTTTTGCTTTGAAGTTTACAAGGTGTTGAACGAAAACAAATATCTCTTCAAATTTGATTCCTCAATAGAATATGAGTCGCTTTCTGAGTTACCTGCTTTTAAAAGCGATGCAAGAATAGTGAAGATAGTAGAATTTGCGCTTTCGTCCAACGAATACGTCGTTGATGAAAGCCGAATAATTTTTTTGTTTGACCAAATTAACCGCTATCGCACGATATCCTATGAAGAATTAAAAGCCGCCGAAACCGCTTGCAGATGTGTATTGTACAAAAAGTTGAACTTTATATGCGGACGCATTCACACCCTAGATAAACTTTCAAAGTATGCCAAAAAGATGTCAAAGCGCCCCAAAAGTTACACCGAAACACCAAAATACAAACAACTTAGGAAAAATTATTTGTTTTTGAGTTTTTGCGCGGAGTATACAAACGAAGAATGTCCCACAGGCAACATTATGCTTAACGATGCAAAAGAGGGAATACAGGGAACATTAAATAACGTTTTGACGGCTTTAAAAAGAGTCGGCAATATTGATTTTTTAAGTCTGTATAAACCCCTCGCGCTTTTAAACCGTTTCGACAACTTTTTTGATGCTGCAAAGGAAGAAAAAGATGCCTTTTTGACGGCGCTTGACGAGCAGGCTACTGAACAAAATATGGACGAGTATGCCTATACTTTCAGCCTTTTTAGATATTTAAGCAGGGTGAAACCGCCGCTTCCTACGGGCAAAAAATTGAGAATCGGAAAATCAAGTTACTTTTTCTTTAAGCAAAAGAACGATATGTTGCTGCTTGCCCGCGCCCTGAATTCGCCAGCTTTGATGTCGCTCTATTTTGGCGCGGATGAAAAGGAGAAAAAACAGAAAAACGGCAATAGTATTCTACAAAATGCAAAATTCGAGAATACATTTGCCTCCATCGGGAAAGATTTTGCCGCAGATTTCGGAATTACACTTGCAGACGGCGTCATGCGAATCAATCCGCGATTCAACGCTTCGGTTGCGGAAGCAAAGTTGAAATTCAATTATAACGGTGTCAATCACGAGTTGACGGTGTCATCTACTTTCACAGATAAAAAAACAAAAAATAACGATGAAGATGAGGCCAGCAAACTAAGCGTAAACGGAACAGATATGTGCGGAGTTTATTCTTTCAAACTTACCGACAAACCTTTGGAAGTCAAATATTTTATCCCGCCAAAAGAAAAGTAGTTAATGAGCACTCGGCGCTCAAAATGTCTAGATGCCCCCTCTTTCCCCACAAGGGGGTATTTCTCCCACCACTTGATTATATACTTCGCCTATTTAGGTTTTCGTCGCTCGCGGGGGAGACAAGACGCGATTGACGCTTCGCGTAGCAATACGCTATTCCGTCGCTGCGCTCCTTACGGCACTCGCACATTAGGTATCATCGCCTTATTATGCCGCTTGGGGTGGGCTTTTATCCGCGCTTTGCGCGGATTTTCGGAGCTTCGCAAGTTGCCGATGCCCGTTTATTAGTACGCTCTCTCGGAGTTTTTTGCAACTTCGCAATGAGTGAGAGCGAAATCACGCAAACAATCTAGATGCCCCCCCCTCTTTCCCCGCAAGGGGGTATTTCTCCCACCAC
>CAYJCS010000115.1:0-4977 GCA_964368715.1 uncultured Bacteroidaceae bacterium
CTATTATATAGGGTATAATGTATTCGAAGGATGATGCAGATATGACAAGAGAATTCGTAATGCTTCCTGAATTTGACAAACGATGGAAAGAAATAGGATTCACCGATGATGATTTAAAATCTTTGCAGGAAGAGTTGACTATCAATCCCGAAAAGGGAGACTTGATTAGGGGTACCGGTGGGCTGAGAAAAATCCGGGTTGCGTTTGAAGGGCGCGGTAAAAGCGGCAGCGCAAGAGTTTGCTACGTTGATTTTGCTGTTTTTGAGCGTATTTATCTTATTACCGCATATACTAAAAATGAAAAAGATAATCTAACACCAAAAGAACGAAATGAAGTACATAAGCTGATTGATGTGCTGAAAACAAATTGTGAAAACAGGAGATGATAATATGAGCGTATATGAAAGCATTATAAAAGGTCTCAACGAGGCGATTGAATATGAATCCGGTACAGGGAATGCAAGAGTCGTTAAGTGTACCGTAAATCCCGTTCCCGACTTCCAAGCGGAAGAGATCAGGGATGTTCGTCTTTCGCTCGGAATGACTCAAATTACATTTGCCCAAGTAATGGGCGTGTCTGTAAAGACAGTTGAAGCATGGGAAGCAGGCACTAATAAGCCTGTTGGTTCAGCCAGAAGATTACTGAGTTTTCTTCAAAGCGATCCCGGTATGATTTCCCGCTTAAATGTTATATCCGCATAGAGTTTTGCCCGGCTGAGAAGGTCGGGCATTTTTATCTGTCTCCAAGCTCGTGATGGATTTTGTTGTGACACGAACGGCACAGCGCCATCAGGTTTCCGCGGGCATGGGTCCCGCCTTTTGATACGGGCAGCACATGATGCACCTCGTCCACCGGGGTGAGCTTGCCCTGTTCCAGACACATCTCACACAAAGGGTGCTCGGCAACATAGCGGTCACGGATACGCTTCCACGCTCTGCCGTATTTCTTGTTGACATACGGGGAACGCTCATATTTGTCGTATTGCCGCCTTGCCTGTTTCCGATGCTCTTCGCAATACTGTCCGTCACACAGGTTCGGACAGCCAGGATAGGAACACGGACGCCGTGGTTTCTTTGGCATAACCACACCTCCTTCCGGGCAAAAAGAAAAGCCCTGCGGCTGTTACACCACAAGGCTTGGATTTATATTCGATTTCCCTAATTATAGTATATCACTTTTGGCAGGTGGACATCAAGGGACAAAGGCGGACATTTCGGGCGTTTTTCAGATTTTCACCGGATTTTTTGGAAGAGTTACATGGCTGAGCGCCTTACCGTGCCAGCGGCGAATGGTGCGGGAGTCGGCATTCAGTTCAATCCCGATTTTGTCCCACGTGTAGTTGTGGATGTAGCGGTATCTCAATACCATTTGCTCATTAGGGTTGTCCACCGAGCCGATAACCGTTCGCATTTCTTCCTTGAGATTAACAAATAGATCAACCTCGGCGTCGATCTTTCGCTCAAGCTTGTCAATGCGCTCAATGGCGCTGACGAATGGTGCGCCGCCGTTACGGGAACGCTTTACTTTTTCATCCAATGCCGAAGAGGTGATGTTGGAGAGCATAGCCCTCAATTCATCAACCTCCGCAATATCCGAGTTGATGCGTTGGTTTAATCTGTATGCCTGTCTGAAATATTCCTTAGCTGTCATCAGAAATTTACCTCCTTCTGTAATTCTGTGATTATGTATTCGCCGTTAACTGACGTCAGATCGCGAAACCATTGTGAAAGGAAAAACTCTTCTATATCCGATTTCAAATCCAGAGCGACCTGTTTTCTCGGTCTCCTTATCAGAACTCTGAGAACCTTCTTGTAATCCTTAGCGGCTCGGACAACAATCGCCTGAACCAGATCTTCGTAATTTCTGTCCATATTACACCTCCAGATTTGCTTTGACGGCGTCAATGAGAGCCGCCTGTGTTTTATCCTTTTTTTCAAGAGCGCGGATGATTTGTTCGTCGATCGTTTTCTCCGCGACTATATGATAAATGACGACGGTTTTTGACTGCTGTCCCTGCCGCCACAGCCGCGCGTTTGTCTGCTGATATAGCTCTAAGCTCCACGTGATGCCGAACCATATCAGCGTTGAGCCGCCTGCCTGTAAATTCAGACCGTGACCGGCAGAGGCGGGGTGAATCACAGCGACGGGAATATCGCCGTTATTCCAATCGGAAATATCCCGAGATGTTTTGATTTCGCGTACACCAAAGCGCTTTTTGATTCGATCCAGATCGTGCTTGAACCAATATGCCACTAATACAGGCTTGCCGTTTGCCGCCTCAATCAAATCCTCCAGAGCATCGAGCTTTTTGTCGTGTACGGCGATTATCTTTCCGTCGTTGCCGTAGATCGCGCCGTTTGCAAGCTGCGCCAGCTTATTTGATAAGACAGCGGCATTGGCGGCATCAATTTCTTCTCCCTTGAGAGAAACGACTAAATCTTTTTTGAATTTTTGATATATCTTCCGTTCCTTTTCCGACAAAGCGACCTTTACTTGGTTATACACGCATTCGGGCATCTGCAGATAATCCTCCGCTTTCATGGATATGGTGATGTCGGATATCTGACTGTATATCGCCTCCTCAGCGCCCGGCAGAGGCTTATAGCTGAACACCACCATGCCGTTGCGCTTGTCCGGCATAAAAAACCGCTCACGATAGTGGGATATATACCGACCGAGTCGTTTTCCGAGATCGAGCAGTCTGAACTCTGCCCATAAATCCATCAGACCGTTGGAGGAAGGTGTACCTGTCAGTCCCACGATCCGTTTTACTGCCGGTCGTGCTTTCAAAAGGCTTTTGAATCTCTTAGCGCGGTGACTTTTGAACGATGACAGCTCATCGATGACCACCATATCGAAATCAAACGGAAGTCCGCTCTCTTCGATCAGCCATGTGATGTTCTCGCGGTTGATGATGTACACGCTGGCTCTCTGCAGCAGTGCGGCGCGACGTTCGGTTTCCGTACCAACCGCTACCGAATAACTCAGACCGTTGAGGTGATCCCACTTCTCAATCTCCGTCGGCCAAGTATCCCGTGCCACTCTCAGAGGGGCGATAACCAGAACCTTACGAACCTCAAAGCTGTCCAAGCAGAGGTCGAAGATGGCAGTCAGTGATATGACGCTTTTGCCTAAGCCCATATCAAGAAATACAGCGGAAACGGGGTGACTGAGAATGAAGTCAGTCGCGTAGGTCTGATAGTTATGAGGATTGTATTTCATCGAGTATCCCTCCAATCTGATCCGGGCTGTCAATGCAGTACACCGAAAACCCGAGTGATTCCAACTGCCTTTTTCGCCTTACCTGCAGCGGGCGCATTTTGCGTCCTTTGGCTTTCAGCTCTACAAAAGCGATCCTGCCTCGGGGAAGAAGCACGATGCGGTCAGGCATTCCGTCAAAACCCGGACTGAAAAATTTCGGTGCAATACCGCCTCTGGATTTTACGGCTTTTACAAGTTTTTGCTCTGTAGATTTCTCTGACATTTTTCTCCAATCTGACACAAGAATCACAAATTCACAACTGTTCCCTTATATTTATTCGCGCGTGTGTGCTCACAGGATTTCCTTTTCTCTTTCAAAACTCTCAATCAAATATAAGGAAAACAGTTGTGTTGTGTGTGTCTGCTTACAATGTTTTACGGTACAAACGCTGCCTGCCATATAGAGGCTGCCGCCTGATTTGAGTTGTTCGCTCCCAGCCGGGAACCTGCGCCATCATTGCGGCGATAGCGTAACTATCCTGCGGTTTCAACTCCTGCAGGTTTTTGCCGAAACACTCACACCATATTTCCGCGTTGCTGACCTCAGTGCGGATATTTTTCCCGTGGTGGTCGGGGACGCCGAACTCTGTGCCGTTAAGGAAGTTTTTGCGGGAAAAGATATCCAAATCATCCCAGTCGTCAGGCAGAGGTGTATTCAAATATTCTTCAATCATTCCGACGCGCTCATCGGCTTCCATGGCACCTCGCTGTGCTTTTTCGGCTTCATCTAACACATCACCCTCCAAGTAAAGCTTCTCACCGGACTGCCAGATTTCTTTTGCTTCCGCCCAGAATTGTGCACGGAAGGCTTCGTCGAAGTTCCAAGACTTTTTCTGCTTTTTCTGATGAACCTTAATGATCCAGAAGCGTCTGTTGCCGGTGATATCACGAAGGTAGCCGCGCTCACCGTTAACGGTCGCAATGATAATGCACTGACGGAGATGACTTTCGACGACCCTTCCGTAGCTCGGACGGTATTTATCGTCAGAGGTTGAGAGGAAAGCTTTCACTTTCTCAATATCCGCTTTTTTCATGCCTGCAAGCTCACCAATCTCAACCACCCAGAAGCCCTGAAGCTTTTCGGCGCCGGACTTGTCATCCATATCAGTCAGAGATAATGTTTCAGAGTAATACTCGGATGTTACAAGATCTTTAACAATAGTTGACTTGCCGATACCCTGATCACCGTCAAGCACGGGGACGCAGTCAAATTTGATACCGGGAACATAGATGCGCGCTACAGCTGCAGCAAAGGTTTTTCGCGTGACGGCGCGGACGTATTCCGTATCATCCGCTTTCAGGTAGCGTATAAACAAATCTTCTACGCGCTTGACGCCGTCCCACGGAGGCAGAGCGTCAAGGTAATCCCGAACAGGATGAAAATGCCTGTCATCAGCCGTCTTTGTAAAAGCCACATCATGATTGCGGCTGGAGAACGGCAGATAGCGTATGTCAATAACGGACTTGAGCTGCGCTGTATCCGCTTCACGCCAGAACATATTTCCCTTTGGTCTGTCCCATGGCAAATCACCTGTAATCTGAATACGATTTGCCATTTCGTTAAATGCAAAGCCCTGAAAATCAGGATCATTGGCAAGGATCAGGTTAAGATTATACACGCTGTTTTCAAGCAGACCGCTCTTGGCGTGGTACACCAGCTTTGTTTTCCAATCTTCGTCTTCATCGTTGAAATCGGTCTGTGCATCCGCAAGTCG
>CAYJCS010000116.1:0-4919 GCA_964368715.1 uncultured Bacteroidaceae bacterium
TTTGACGAGCGTCCTTGGATGAAGTCCGCAGAGGTCACCGACAAACTGATTGAAGAGCTTAGAAGCGGGAAATACGGCTTTTTACGTTGCAATTATCCAAACGGCGATATGGTTGGGCACACCGGCAATTTGGACGCTACGATTATCGGTGTTGAAGCGGTTGATTTGGCGCTGACCAGACTTTTGCCCGAAATCGACAAAGCGGGCGCAATTCTTATTGTCACCGCCGATCACGGCAACGCGGACGAGATGCTGGAGAAAAGCAAAAAGGGAGAGGTCAGCAAGCGTACCGCCCACAGCCTTAATCCTGTTCCGTTTATCGTCTACAACGCTGATGTAACAATCGCAGACGGGGAGTTCGGTCTTAGCAACATAGCGTCAACTGTTGCAAAACTTTTGGGACTGACACCCGACGAGCATTGGGATAATGCAATCATTAAATAGTTTTACTTGATATATAATATCAAAACGGAGACTCAAACAATGAAAAAACCGCACGTCAGTGCGGTTTTTTTGTTGGTAATTGTGACATTTTTATAGAAAATTTTACCGTTTCGTACGTCTTTTTCTTGACTCTTTATTAAGTCTACGACAAGGATGCGGTTTTGGCTATATCGGAGTCGGAATTTTCGTTTGCAATTTCAGAATTTTGCGATAAAATTTCGTCTGCAACTGGCAATGGCATCTTTTGGGCATCCAAAAAGGCGCGTTCTGTCTCTTTCAGTTTGAAAATTCGGTTTATCGTATGTAACGTAATGGGAATAAAAACCGCTGTTGTAATAACTTCAGCTATCGGGAAAGCTAACCAAACGCCGAGAAGTCCTAAATCGGTGAAAGCAGACAGGCAATATCCAAGCGGCAACAAGATGCCGATTTGTCGCAAAAGCGATATAAGCATAGCATCTATGCCTTTGCCAACAGAGTTGAACATTGCAATCATAATCACGCTTACAGCCGCCACGGGGAATGCCACGGAGCAAATCCGCAGTGCTTCTGCGCCGACGGCGATTTTATTTGCCGTGTCGGGCGAGAAAAATCCCAGCAAAACATCGGGCAAAGTGTGGAATATGGTCAGTCCTACCGTCATATAGCAAACTGCAATCAGCATTGAACGCCTAAACGTGATGTCAAAGCGTTTGCGATTGCCTGCGCCGTAGTTGTAGCCCATTATAGGCATACAGCCTTGATTGAGTCCGAATACGGGCATAAACACAAACGACTGCACTTTGAAATATACGCCGAACGCCCAGACCGCATCGCGGAAAGCGTTCAGAATGAAGTTGGCGGTCATATACATGATTGAGCCGATTGCGTTCAAAATTATTGACGGCAGTCCGACTTTGACAATTTCTTTGAGTATGTCTTTTTTCAATCGAAAACCTTTTTCAAAGAAGATGCGAATATCCCATTTGCCTTTTAAGATAAATAAAATCGGAATGCACATTGCAACGCTTTGTCCGATGACGGTTGCAATGGCCGCACCGGTGGCGCCCATATCCCAAACGAGAATGAAAATGGGGTCTAAAATTATGTTTGTGAGCGCGCCGACTATCTGCGTTATCATAGGCACAATCATATTGCCCATGGACTGCAAAATGCGGTTGAGCATAATTTCAATCATCATAGACACCGAACAGCATGTGCAGATTGCAAGGTATTCCGTGCCCATTTTGGTGACCATTGCCCAGTCGGCGGCGTCGTTTTGCGCCGCGGCGGAAGTGTACGCTCCAATAAAACCTTCGGATATAAAAAATCCGACAGCGAGAAAGAATGCGCCGCAAACAAGCGCCAAAAGTATGCCTGTTTGAGCCGCTGCGCTTGCATCGACGTTTTTACCTTCGCCGAGTTTACGTGAGATTACAGACCCGGTGCCAACGGCAAATCCGATTGCAAAAGCGTTGACTAAAAGTTGCATCGGAAGAGCGTATGCCAAGGCAAGTACGCCGTTTGTGGCATCGAACATACCGATAAATATGCTGTCGACTATATTGTAAAGAGCCTGCACCGTCATTGAGAGTATGGCGGGGCCGCTCATCTTCATAATAAGTTTTCCGACCGGCTCTGTGCCAAGCCTGTCAGATTTTAATGTTTGTGTGTTTTCCATTTTGGTCTATTCCGTAGTAATTTTTGTGTTTTTTATCCGACCGGTTCAATATTTTGCTTTCTTTTACTTTTGGGTCAGATGAACGTCTGTGTTTGACGATTATCAGATATTTTCTTTTTGTATTTTGGGTTCTTCGTCGAAGTTGGTCTTATCAAATTCTAACATTCCTTCGGGAGGAAGTCCGTCATGAGACTCGTTTTTGTAAGTGAGTTTGAGAAACAGCGGTGTAATTAGCGACGTCAAAATTATGAGAATCAAGATAAACGGCATAATGCCTTCTGACACCAGCCCCGAAGAAATGCCTTTCCCGGTGCAGACAAGAACGACTTCGGCGCGCGCCATCATTCCCAAGCCGACTCGCAAACTGTCCTTATTTGAATAGCCGCATATCTTTGCGCCGAGTCCGCAACCGATAACTTTGCCCAAAATGCCTGCCGCGATAATGGCAAAGCCGAATCCTATAATTTGACCGGTTATACTGTCAAACGAAGTTTGTATGCCTATGTTTGCAAAGAAAACGGGAGCAAAAAGCATATAATTGCTTGTTTCTATTTTTTGGTCAACATAGTTGCGGTCGCCAATTCCGGACAGCATAAGCCCAGCGATATAAGCGCCTGTTATGTCTGCAACTCCAAACCAGTGTTCCGCCGCCCAAGCAAACAAAAAGCAGGTTGCAAAGGCAAATATAGGGATTCTGCGGTGATGGTCATATTTTTTGGACATCCATTTAAGCAGCAAAAATACGACGCTGCCAACGGCGAAAGCCGCCGCGAAAAAGGCAATCATCATACCTATTGAAACACCTACGTCCGTCAAATTATTGCTGTCTTTAAGGCTAATAAGCAGCGAGAGCAATATAACTCCGATTATATCGTCGAGGATGGCGGCTGAAACAATGGACGTGCCCACTTTGGAGTTGAGTTTTCCCATCTCTTTTAAAGCTGCCACGGTTATGCTGACCGACGTTGCCGCCAATATCGTGCCGTAGAAAAGATTGCTTATAATTTGTTGGCGTGACAAATCCGTAAATCCGCCGTTGAATGCGCATGCTACGATAAAGCCGAATGCCAAAGGGAAAATCACTCCGAGAAAAGTTATAACAACGGAGGCGACGCCTGTTTTTTTGAATTGACTGACGTCGGTTTCGATACCGGCGGAAAACATAATCAAAATTACGCCGATTTTTGCAAGAAAAGACAGTCCTTCCATTGTTTCGTCGGTGAAAATAATTTGTCCCGGAATATATTTGATAAGTCCTAAGAGCAAGCCTGCGACGAGCATTCCCACAACTTGAGGCATGCCAAAACGCTTGCTCGAAATTGAAAGCAATTTGGATAGCACCAGTATCAGTGCCAGCGGCAACAACAGTTCGTAATATTCCATAGTTTTACCTAAAAAATAATAGTCTTTCTTGGTGTCAAGTTATAACACTTACGTACATTATAGTCAAGCGCTTGCCATTTGTTGCGCAATACAACTTGTGACAAAACTTAACACTTTTACTTGGAATTTTTGCTATGCGCCCGCGAGGGCAGTCGCGCATATATGATGAATGAGGACAATTTGGTTGACACAGCGAAGCCTTTGTAGTAGAATAATTCAAGGTATAGCGTATACAGAATGGTATCAAAGCTGTTAGAATATCGATACCGTTCAATTCCGCTGAGTTAAAATTATGCTGGATTCGATTTCATGGGTTATTAGCGTCGTATGCACCGTCTTAGGCATCGCCGGCACTTTGGTACTGGGGGTCTTGGTCTTATTGTTCGCGGCGTTTCTAAAAATATTGCCAGTCGGAATCAGAAGATTTATCTCGGCAACGGCGGCTGTCATTGTTACCATGACGTTGTTTAGGGTTTTTGCCCTTCATAATCTTGCCTTTTTTGGCATGCGCCAATTTGTTTTCAGCGGTATATCCTTAAAAAGTTTTGACATAGTTTTGGTTATAAGCGCCTTGCTTATGGTGAAAGTCGGCGGTTACGTACTGTTTGAAAAAAGCGCTGTTTCGCCTGCGGTTGTTACACCTCCCAGCAAATCCGAGAACTATTGCCCCTCACTTAAAAAACAATCTTCTTCATCTTTTTTGTTGAAGTTTTCATCTGTCCAAATTCAATAAATTATATCAATAATCTTCAATTTTACATCTTGCACCACAGGTGCATACTTTTGCGTATGCGAAAAAATTACCAGAAAGAATTCATATAGGAGACAACTGTTATGTTAAAAATCGAACACTTAAAAAAGACTTATCCCAAGAGTGACAAACTTGCGGTTGACGATATTTCATTTGAACTTCAACCGGGCGAAATATTTGGTTTCCTCGGTCAGAACGGCGCAGGAAAATCTACCACAATTAAATGTCTTACGGGCATTCTTCCCTTTGACAGCGGTACAATCGAAATTTGCGGACACGACATCAAAAAAGACCCAATCAGTGCAAAAATGAATATGGGTTACGTGCCCGACAACCACTCTGTTTATGAAAAACTGACCGGCAGAGAATATGTGAATTACGTTGCCGATTTATATAAAGTTTCCAAAGAAGACAGAACGGAACGCTTTGATCATTATCTCGATTTATTCAAACTGCGCTTTGCCGCGGACAGACAGATAAAAGCATATTCGCACGGTATGAAACAGAAAATCTGCATCATCGCCGCTCTTATTCACGAACCCAAACTGTGGGTGCTTGACGAGCCTATGATGGGACTCGATCCCCAGTCCACCGCAGAAATTATCGCCTATATGAGAGAGCATTGCGCCAAAGGTAACACGGTGTTTTTCAGTTCTCACAACCTTGATCTTGTCAAGAAAT
>CAYJCS010000117.1:0-4917 GCA_964368715.1 uncultured Bacteroidaceae bacterium
TTATCAAAGATATCGGATACGACGACAGTTCTTTGGGCTTTGACTACAAAACGTGTGCTGTTTTGTCCTCACTGGATGAACAGTCGCCCGACATCGCAATGGGCGTAAACACCGCCACCGACAGATGCGGCTTTGACGAAATCGAAAGTCAAGGCGCAGGAGATCAAGGCATGATGTTCGGTTATGCCACAGACGAAACAGAGGAGTATATGCCTCTGCCGATAACTCTCGCGCATGCGCTTACAAAGCGTCTGACCGACGTCAGAAAATCAGGCGAAATCGAATGGCTCCGTCCCGACGGCAAGGCTCAGGTTACGGTGGAATATATCGACGACGTACCAGAGCGTGTGGATACAGTCGTTGTGTCGGCACAGCATTCCGACGAGGTTGACCAAGAACAAATTCAAGAAGAAATTATCGAAAAAGTCATAAAAGCCGCAATTCCTGCCGAATATTTGGACGAAGACACCAAGTTCTACATCAACCCCACTGGCAGATTTGTCATCGGCGGTCCTGCCGGCGACAGCGGCCTTACAGGCAGAAAAATAATAGTCGACACTTACGGCGGCTATTGCCCACACGGCGGTGGCGCACTTTCAGGCAAAGATCCGTCCAAGGTTGACAGAAGCGCAAATTATATGGCGCGCTATATTTGCAAAAATATGGTTGCGGCAGGGCTGGCAAAGCGTATGGAATTGCAAGTTGCTTATGCAATAGGTATGTCGCACCCCGTTTCGATATATGTCAAGAGTTTCGGCACAGGCATCATTTCAGACGATATCCTAGGAAAAATCGTTGACGAAGTTTTTGATTTAAGACCCCTTGCTATAATCCGCGATTTAAAGCTCCAACGGCCGATTTATCGAAATACGTCCAACTACGGACACTTCGGAAGGCCGTGTTTCAGCTGGGAAAAAACGGACAAAGTGGAAGAGATAAAAAACGCACTAAAAAAGTACCAATTTTGAACAAACATACAAAGCAAGGTGTCCACCTTGCTTTTTTGTAGGCAAAAGCAGTAATGTGCCACTCCAAAGGCGATACTTCGTAGGCACAGTCTGCTCTGTATGACATTTTTGGTGAAGACTTAGAGAACAAAGCAAAAACAAATGACAGAAAAGAGCTGAGAACAAAAGAAAAAAACAAATGACAGAATAGAGAACAAGCTGAGAACGAAACATAAAAACAGTGAACAATTCAAGCATTATCTTGTCACTCAGAGCGTAGTCGAAGAGTCGCCGCTGGATTTTGCAGCCGGATGTCACACGTCGGCAAGCCTCCGTATGAGCGGCAACGTCTGCTCCTCGTGCTCCGCTGCCGCTCACCGCACGTCGTCGCGTGAGGGTGCGTTTTAGGGAAATGCGATTCCCATAAACGCAATTTGAAAAATTTTTGCAAACACCTTGAAAAAGCAAATGTATCTCTTGGTGTGAGTGCGCTATTTGCTTGCAACGCAGAAAGGTATCAATTATTATTGCCGACGTTTGACATCCGACGGCATATCAACATTAAGGAGAATGAAAATGGAATTGAGCGGCGAAATCAAAACCGTCATATTCCGCAGCGAAGACACGGGTTATACTGTGCTCGACATGAAAGCCGAGGACAGCATTTTTACCGTTGTCGGCGTTTTTCCGCCTGTTTCAGAAGGTCAAAACATCAAAGTCGAAGGAAAATTTCAAATCCGAACTGTCTACGGCAAACAATTTTTTGCTGACAAAATTTACGTTTCGGAGCCGTCTAGGATTGAAGGCATAAAAAGGTTTTTGGGCAGTGGACTTATCCACGGTTTGGGACCGGTTACGGCCGAAGCCATTGTAGCAATGTACGGCGTGTTTTCGCTGGAAAAAATGAGATATCCCATAGAGCTTGCAAAAGTCAGAGGGATTTCTCTAAAGCGCGCGACGGAATTTGGCATGAACTATATCAAACTGCAAAAGATGCAGGAAACGATTATCTTTTTGCAGGAATTGGACATTTCTATCAATCTCGCTCTCAAAATCTACAAAGTGTACGAAGACAAAACTATTGATATAGTTCGCAAAAATCCTTATATACTTGTGGATGATATTGACGGTGTCGGATTTGCGTCCGCCGACCGAATTGCCGAAAAACTGGGCATCGCGCGCGACAGCGATTACAGAGTCTGCGCCGCGGTTATATATCTTCTTAAAGATGCGGCTCTACGGAACGGACACAATTATCTGCCCGAGAACGAACTTGTCAAAGGTGCCGTTGCGCTTTTGAACTTGGAAAACGAAGACGTCGCACAAAAAGTGAAAGACAACGTTGACGACCTTGTGCTGCTTGGCGATTTGGTGCGCTACGTAACAAACGAACACACCGCAATATTGCTGAAACGCAACTTCAAAAACGAAGAGAGCATCGCAAAAAGACTGTACGAACTGGAAGCGCAAGCGTCGGATTTTAGAGTGGACGTAAGCGATGAGGTGGAACGCTTTGAAAGAGAAGCCGGTTTTACCCTTCATTCAAGTCAAATCGAAGCCGTAAAAGCCGCCGTTGAAAACGGCGTGCAGATTGTAACCGGCGGTCCCGGAACAGGCAAAACGACGATAGTAAAATGTATTTTGCATATGTTCAAAAACTTGGGGCAGCGTGTTATTTTGTGCGCCCCGACGGGGAGAGCGGCAAAGCGTCTAAATGAAGCGACGGGGGAGAACGCAAAAACAATTCACCGTCTGCTTGACTTGGATTGGAAAGACGGCAACGGATTTTTCACCTACAACGAAAATACTCGGCTGCCATATGACGTAGTAATCGTTGACGAAGTCAGTATGGTGGATGAATTTGTTTTCAACGCTCTGCTCAAAGCAATGGAGCGAGGTTCGCGCCTTGTTCTAGTGGGCGACAAAGACCAATTGGCGTCTGTGGGCGCAGGCAACGTCCTCAGCGATTTGATTTCATGCAAACGCTTTCCCGTGAGTTATTTAACTCAAATTTACCGCCAGTCGGAAGACAGCAAAATTGTGCCAAACGCGCACAAAATCAACAACGGTATAATGCCCGACCTTGACAACAAGAGCAACGATTTCTTTTTTGAAAACAAGGACGGCGCGGAAAGTATCGCAAAAACCACGCTGGAACTTGTCACAAAAAGGCTGCCCGCTTTTCTTAATATAAACCCTTTGGACATACAAGTGCTATGTCCTATGAAACGCGGCTCTGCCGGAATTTACAATTTGAACAGGCTGTTGCAAGCGGCAATCAACCCTCCGTCAAAGAAAAAGCATGAACTAAAAAGAGGAGAATTCCTCTTTCGCGAGGGAGACAAGGTCATGCAAATTCAAAACAATTATCAACAGGAATGGACTCAAAATGTTGGTAGTAAAGTAGAAAGAGGGCTTGGCGTTTTCAACGGAGATATAGGCACGATTGAAAGCATTAATACGCAGATTATGCAGTTTACCGTGCGTTTTGATGATGATAAAGTGGCGATTTATGAATATAGCGACACAGAACAACTAGCTCTTGCCTATGCCGTCACCATACACAAATCACAGGGAAGTGAGTTTGACACGGTGGTCATTGCACTTGATGCAAACTATTTGTTGCAGTCAAGGAACCTGCTTTATACCGCTGTTACAAGAGCCAAAAATATTGTGGTTTTGGTGGGGGCAAAAGAGACTGTTGCGCGCATGATAAGAAATAACGAAACGGCAAGACGCTATTCGCTTCTTACCGAACTTATCGAAAAGCAATATCAAGGCGGCGAATTTATATGAGCGCAAAAAAGAAAATTGCCTCCTTTAGTGATAAAGCGTCCGAACTTGTAAAAAGGATGGCCGCATTTGCAAAGGGAGCGCTTTTTCCCTTGAACGTCACTTGCGATGTTTGCGGAGCGGAACTGACAGCCGATACACGCTATCGTATCTGCGGAGCATGCGCCGAAGAACTGCCTTTTGTCGGCGAGCATATCTGTTTGGTGTGCGGAACCGATATCGCAAACGAAGCGGACTATTGCGAACGATGCAAAAAAACCGAAAGCGTTTTCAAAATTAACCGTTCTCCGCTTATCTATAAAGACGGAGCAAAAAAACTTATTCTTTCGCTGAAATACGCAAAAAAAACCTATCTTGTCGACACGCTTGCCTCAATGATGGCCGATACGTATCTGAACAACGATATGCAGGCGGAAATCATAACTTTTGTGCCTATGAGCGAGTCTGAAAAAAAAGCGCGCGGATTCAATCAAGCGGAACTGCTGGCATTAAAAATCGGCGAGAAATTGAAATTGCCCGTATTGCCCGCCCTTCATAAAATCAAAGACACTTCCGCTCAAAAGGAGTTGAAGGCAAAGGAGAGAGCAGAAAATCTAAAAGGTGCTTTCGCTTGTGTTTTCAAAGAGGTCAAAGATAGGCGAATGTTGCTTGTGGACGACGTCTTTACGACGGGAGCAACTGCAAACGAATGCGCAAGCACGCTACTTAAAGCGCATTGCCGCGACGTATCGGTTTTGACAGCCGCCGTAACCGAACAACAAAAACCTCTTTTGGAATAATTGAGGTTTGCATTGTGCAATCGTATGCGCTATTATATAAGTAATTAATTTTCAAGAAGCGATTTGAATTTAGGCAGAGCCTAAACAACGAGGACTATTGTGAACATTTTTAATGAAAATGAAAGAAAACTATCAAAATTGAGAAAGACCGCATTGAAAATCGATGCGATGTCTGCGGATATGAAAAATCTCTCCGACGACGAACTTAAAGCGATGACGGAGAAGTTTAAGAAGAGAATTGCGTCGGGAGAAAAAATCGACGATTTGCTTATTGAGGCATTTGCCGTTGTTCGTGAAGCCGCCGACCGTGTGCTTGGACTTAGACCTTACTTTGTGCAGCTTATGGGCGGTATTGCTCTTCATCAAGGCAGAATTGCCGAGATGGGCACCGGCGAAGG
>CAYJCS010000118.1:0-4917 GCA_964368715.1 uncultured Bacteroidaceae bacterium
TCTATGCCAGGCTATAATAGTTGCCGCTTGTTTGCTCTATTATGCCGTTTAGTTCTAAATTCATAAGAAGCGTGCTAAGCTCGCTAACGGCCATTCCCGTGGCATCGAGCAGTTCTTCAAAGTGCAGTTCTTTGTCGTGAAGAGCCTCCGTTATAAGCGTTTCGGCAAGGCTCAGTTCAACAACGCTCTGCTTTTTTGCGGAAATTTTGATGCCGAGAGTTTCCAAAACGTATTCCGACGAGATCGTGAACGCGTGAGGAATCTCTTGAAGTAACGCGTTGCAACCCTCGCTCTCAGGTGAGTTGATGTTGCCTGGCACCACAAAGATTTCCTTGCCTTGTTCTATCGCAAGACGCGCCGTAATAAGCGAGCCGCTTTTAAAAGTTGCTTCGGGCAAAAATACGCCTAGCGACAGTCCGCTGACAATGCGGTTGCGCTCCGGAAAGTGATACTGCAAAGGCTTTGTGCCCAAAGAGTATTCCGAAACGATAAGTCCGCCAGTCGAAAGTATGCCTTCCATAAGGCCTTTATGCTCCGCAGGATAGCACACGTCAAGTCCGCAGGCAATTACGGCAATCGTCGGTGCTTCCGAATCGACACAAACTGTGTGGGCGATGCCGTCCACTCCGCGTGCAAAACCTGATACCACCGTTAGACCGGCACGCACAAAATCTCTCACAAACGAATCGCAGACCTTTGCTCCGTAGCGTGTCGGAGTGCGAGTGCCGACAACCGTTATGCAATCCGAGTTAAGCAGACCTGCGTTGCCTTTCACAAACAAAACCGGAGGAAAAGCGTAAATTTCACGCAATCTATCGGGATATTGTTCGTCCAAATAGGTTATCCAGCCGATTTCGGCCGCTTGCATTTTTATTATTATATCGTCGATAAGTGAAAGTTTGCTTAAAAATGACGTGGCGTTTTCATCGCCTAAAAGCGCGAACAGATCTCTCCTTTTTGCATCTGAAATCCAATCCAAAGGATTGGGCATAGCCAAAAGCAGATTGCTCTTTTTTTTGAGTGACAACTCGTCGACGTGAGCAAGCGCAAGCAGTATTTCGTTTTCGGGTGTTCGCTTATTCATTTGATATTATATTTTCTTTCAAGTCCGCGGTATTGAATGGCTTCCGCGATGTGATTTGCTTTTATATTTTCTTCGCTGTCCATATCCGCGATAGTGCGCGCAACTTTTAATATGCGCGAAGTGCCTCTTGCCGAAAGGTTAAGCCTTTCAAATGCTTTTTGGAGCAGCCTTTCGCTGTCGGCGTCTATTTTGCAGTACTTAAAAATTTCGCGCTGTTCCATTTCCGCGTTGGTGCCTATGCCGTCTAGGGCAAATCGTTTGCGCTGTATTTCTCTCACTCGGTTTACGCGCTCTTTTATGGTGGCGGAGCTCTCCGCCTCTGCTCTGCCTCTCAGTTCGTCAAAGCAGACGCTGTCCACTTCGATTTGCAAATCAATTCTGTCAAGCAACGGCCCCGACAATCTGGAAACGTACGAGTGTATTTGCCCCGGATTGCAACGGCAAATTTGGGTGCGGCTGCCGTAGTTCCCGCAAGGGCACGGGTTCATACTTGCAATCAGCATAAAGTTTGCAGGATATTCCACGTTCCTGGCAACTCTGGACACGGTGACTTTTCTGTCTTCCATCGGTTGACGCAGTGTTTCGAGTGCTTGACGGGAGTATTCCGGCATTTCATCCAAGAAAAGTACGCCTTGATTTGCAAGACTGACTTCACCCGGACGCGCTTTTGCTCCGCCGCCTATCAGCGCCGGAACGGTGGTTGTGTGGTGAGGGGTCCTGAAAGGACGGGTTGTCACAATGCCTACGCTCGAATCAAGTATGCCTGCGACGCTGTGTATTTTGGTGACTTCCACCGCTTCTTCAAAAGACATTTCGGGCATGATGGTCGGGACGCACTTTGCAAGCATGGTTTTGCCAGCGCCGGGAGGCCCTATCATAAGCACGTTGTGCCCTCCGCTGACGGCGATTTCCAGCGCGCGTTTGGCAATCGCTTGCCCTTTTACGTCTGAAAAGTCAACTCCGTAACCGTGCGAAGCGCGGGTCGAAGAATAATTTGTCACTTCAATGGGAGCCAACTCCACACCGCTCAAAAAGTCTGCGACTTCTCTGAGAGAATGCATCGCCCACACTGTCACACCTTCTATGTACGCGGCTTCACGGGCGTTTTCAAAAGGAATTATGAACTTTTTTTCGCCGGATTGCATTGCCGAAATCAAAAGCGGCATTATGCCGTTGACACCGCGCAAATTACCGTCAAGCCCCAATTCACCTATAAGCACATACTCTTTGAATTTTTTAAGAACGATTTGCTCAGATGCGGCAAGCACGCCAACCGCCACGGGCAAATCAAAACTCGGACCTTCTTTTTTTGTGTCGGCAGGAGCAAGGTTGACCGTTATTCGCTTCATCGGATAGCCAAGTCCGCTGTTTTTTAGAGCCGAGCGCACCCTCTCTTTGGATTCCTTTGTTGCGGTCGACGCCAGGCCAACCATCTCGTATCCCGGAAGGCCGCTCACAATATCCACCTCAACCGTAACGGCACAGCCGTTCAGTCCGTCAAGGGCGAAACTTTTAATCTTTGCAAGCATATTGACTCCGTAAAAGCGGGGCAAGCCCGAAGTATAATATAATACTATATTCACTGATTATATCACGGTGACGCCCAAAAGGCAAGACTGCGATACCAGAAATCGGAAGATGAATTTTGTGCAATTTATAACTTATTTTATCGTTTTATACACGTTGAGAAATTGTCCAAAGGACAAACTGTGACTGTGCCTAAATTGTGCCAAATTTTGGCAGAAATTATTTCTTTCATTTCAAAGACTAACAAAAAAACGCATTGGCTACGTTTTTTCGATTTCTTTGTTTTATTCAATGTCTTTTTTTTCTTCGACGTCTATTTTTTCGTTTTCTTCTGCTTTTGCCTGTAGCGCTTCGGCGGCTTGCTTGGCGATGATTTGCTCCGCAAGCGCCTTTTTCTGCTCGTCGGTCAACTCGTCAAGCGATGTTGCTTTGTTGCCTTCCTTCTCTTTGCGTTCTTCTTCGTCAAGCTTTACCTTGTCTTTGACAAATCCTATCATAAACAAAATCAAAACAACCAAAAGAGGCAGCACTATGACGGTAATAAAGCCGGCAGGCTTTGCCATAAAGGTTCTAAACGCGCTCATAACCGTAAGGCTTTTGACATATACCGCTTTGACGTCAGGCGGTTGCAGAGTCCAATTATCCTCGCCCTGAGAATTGTCGCCTTTTGTTTTTATGCCGATGATAATGTTGTTTTCGTCGCGCTCGATAGTTTTAATGCGGTGAGTTTCGTTATAGCCTTTCAAATTTCCGCTCGGCGCGATAAAAGTTATGATTGCTCCTTCTTTGATGTCGCTTTCGGTTGCGGCACGGCTCCAAATCACTTCGCCTGCCATAATCGTAGGCTCCATGCTGTCGGTGACAACTGAATACATATAATATTTTTCAAAGAGTTTGACGTCGCTACCCGCTTTCTTTTGTACGATTGCCACGGCAATGACGAATATAAGGAAAAGGAAAACAACGGCAAGCAATACCGTTGAAATTATGTTGAAAATCTTTTTGTTCTTACTCTTTTGTTGAGTTTTTTCTTTTTTTTCGGATTTTTTTATCATTGATTAAAAAAGTTTCCTTTTGAATTTTTGCTTCTGAAAGTCTTTTGGATTTTACTTAATCCAAATCTTCATTATCGGTTTTTTCGTTTATCTGTCCGCCTGTTTTTCGCTTTGCGCCGCTATTTGACATGTTCGTCTTTTCGATATTTTTCGACTCGTTAACAGTCGACTTGGCAGTGGACTTTTTAGGTTTATCAAAGGTGCCGAGATTTGCGCGTTGCTCGATAAAAGTATCGTCCAAGACGTCGCCGACGCCTTTTCGTTTGACGGGAACGTCGCCCACTTGCACCTTATTTTCGTCTATAAGTTTGAAACTTCTGCCTATGCCGCTTGGCTGGTCGTAGCGTTGATTGAGCGTCGTATCGCTTAATGCCCAAGGATCTCGCAACGGTTGCGGTGCGGTCTTCTTTACGGCCTTTTTGACTTCCGACGTTTGTTTGGCTGCCTTGGTTTCAACAATTTGTTTAGGAGCTACTTTTGTTAAAACATCAATGGGTGCGCTTATCGGTTGAGTTGCGGCCGTTTCGGTTGGCGCGGATATTTCTATCGTTTCCGCTGTAGTGATAATGGCAATCGACTCGGCCTGCGTAGAAGTTTCAACCCCTTCCGCTGTCGGAATTATGTCGTCAGTTTGCTCGGTGATCTGTGTCTCAATCGTTTCGACCACGTCAGGCACAACCTCCGCCGCTACTGCCGAAATCGTGTCAACCGTTTCAACTGTCGGTTGTAAGTCAATAGGCTCGACTGTCTTTGTTGTATCAATCGGTTCAGCCAGAGTCGGCATATCAAACTGCGTGAACAAGGTCTGCGCTTCGCCCGACGCGGCAACGTGAGGTCTTATGCGAACATTCTTTGATTTGTTGGGCATTGTGAAATTGCCGAGGTTTGCGCGTTGCTCGATAAAGGTGTCGTCCAATATGTCGTCAATCGCTTTATGCTTCACGGGCGCATTGCCAACTTGAACTATGTTTTCGTCAACTGATTTTATTGCAATAACTCTCGACTTCGCGGACTTGGCGGATGCAGGCCGTAGAGGTTTGATTTCGTCGGATTCAACCTCAGTGTTTCCGATACTTATTCCGCGCTTATCGACATACGCCTTTCGGTCTTCTGCCTCCGCATCCTTTTTCGCTCTTATTTGCGCTTCGATGTCCACGGTGGGCAGCAACGGTTCTTCCGTTTCCTCTTCTACGACCGCTTTCTTTTCGCCTGCAAAGTAAATACTACGTCCCGCATCTTTGTGCTTTAGGC
>CAYJCS010000119.1:0-4841 GCA_964368715.1 uncultured Bacteroidaceae bacterium
CCTCCTCCGCCCAAGATGTCCACTTCGGTAAATTCCGCAGGCTTTTTAATGGTTGCGGTTTCGAAATCCATTTCGGGGTCGTCGTCGCGCAGTTTGATTTCGTCACGGTCGTCTGTCAAGACTTTGACGTCCAAGCCGAGAGCTTGTAGCTCTTTCACCAAAACTTTGAACGATTCCGGAATACCGGGTTCGGAGATGTTGTTGCCTTTTACAATGCTCTCGTAAGTTTTGACACGTCCGACAACGTCGTCAGATTTTACGGTAAGGATTTCTTGCAGCATATTGGCTGCGCCGTATGCCTCGAGCGCCCAGACTTCCATTTCGCCGAAGCGCTGTCCGCCGAATTGCGCCTTGCCGCCGAGAGGCTGCTGCGTAACCAAACTGTAAGGACCGGTGCTTCTTGCGTGGATTTTGTCATCAACGAGGTGATGCAGTTTGAGATAATACATATATCCGACTGTGACGCGGTTTTCGAACGGTTCGCCCGTACGTCCGTCGTAAAGTTGGATTTTGCCGTCCACTTTTCCGTCGGCGTTTACGATGCCGTTATCCTGGAACAGTTTTTTGATGTCCTGTTCGTCTGCGCCGTCAAAGACGGGGGTGCTGACTTTCCAGTCAAGCATCTTGGCAACGAGCCCAAGGTGGACTTCAAGCACCTGCCCGATATTCATACGTGAAGGAACGCCGAGCGGGTTCAATACGATTTGCAGCGGAGTGCCGTCCGCCATGAAAGGCATATCCTCTCTGGGGAGAACGCGTGAAACGACGCCTTTATTGCCGTGGCGTCCTGCCATTTTGTCGCCGACGCTTATTTTTCTCTTCTGCGCGATATAAACTCTGACGAGTTTGTTTACGCCGGGGCTTAATTCGTCGCGGTTTTTGCGAGTGAATATCTTGACGTCAACAACGATACCGCTTCCGCCGTTCGGAACGTGGAGAGAGGTGTCGCGGACTTCTCTTGATTTCTCGCCGAAGATTGCTCTTAACAGTCTTTCTTCGGGAGTGAGTTCCGTTTCGCCCTTTGGTGTAACTTTTCCGACGAGAATATCGCCTGCACGCACTTCTGCGCCGATTCTGACAATGCCGTCTTCATCCAAGTTTCTTAGTGCGTCGTCGGAGAGGTTGGGGATATCGCGTGTGATGATTTCTTCACCGAGTTTGGTATCTCTGGCTTCGATTTCGTGTTCTTCGATATGAATTGAAGTGAAAACGTCGTCACGGACGAGATCTTCGCTTATAAGAACTGCGTCTTCGTAGTTATATCCTTCCCAGCTCATAAAGCCGACAAGAATGTTTCTGCCAAGTGACAGTTCGCCGTTTGCGGTGGCAGGGCCGTCTGCGAGCACGGTACCCTCTTTGAAGTTGCCGTTATCGTCAAAGTGTTCGCCCACAACCTTGTCGCCTTTTTTGACGATAGGATGTTGATTTATGCAAGTGGATTGGTTGCTGCGCTCAAATTTGGACAGTGTGTATGTGTGATCCTCGCCGCCTTTTGTCTCGACAACGATCTTGTCTGAATCGACGTATTTGACAAATCCGTCTTCTTTGGCAACTTTAATGACGCCGCTGTCATATGCGATGCGATGTTCCACGCCGGTTGCAATCATAGGATTTTCGGGCCTTAGAAGCGGAACCGCCTGACGTTGCATGTTGGAGCCCATAAGAGCGCGGTTTGTATCGTCGTTTTCAAGGAAAGGAATGAGCGCAGTTGCGATTGAAACCAACTGCTTGGGGTTGACGTCCATATAGTCAACATGGTCCTTGGTGACTTCGCGGATATCTTGTCGGATACGGCAAGTAACGCGGTCACGAGCAAAGGTGTTGACAACCTGTTTTTTGCCGTCCATAACGACTTCTTTTTCGGCCAGTTCAGCGTTTGCTTGGGCAATCGTGTATTTGTCTTCTTCGTCGGCAGTCATATATTTGACTTCGTCGGTTACGAATTGCATCAGTTTTTTCTCGCCGCCGTCGACAACTTCTTTTTTGACGATTTTGCGGTACGGAGATTCGATAAAGCCGTATTCGTTAACTCTGGCGTAAGTTGACAAAGAGCTGATAAGTCCGATGTTTTGACCTTCTGGGGTTTCAATCGGGCACATACGTCCGTAGTGGGAGTGGTGAACGTCTCGGACAAAAACGCTTGCGCGTTCTCTGTTTAAACCGCCGGGGCCCAAACGGGAAAGCTTTCTCTTGTGAGTCAACTCCGCAATCGGGTTGGGCTGGTCCATAAACTGCGATAACTGGGAAGATCCGAAGAACTCTTTTATCGCGCTTGTCACGGGACGGATGTTTATCAGTGTTTGAGGAGTGATTTCGGCATTTTCCTGTGCGGAAGCCATCTTTTCACGGATAACTCTTTCCAAACGGGAAATACCTATACGGAATTGATTTTGAAGCAACTCGCCGACTGCCCTGACTCTCAAATTTCCGAGATGGTCAATGTCGTCGCAGACGCCCACGCCATAGCGCAAACCCAGATTGTAGTTTATTGACGCAACGATGTCGTCAAGCGATATATGCTTGTAAATCAAAGTATCAATTGAACCTTGGATGGCGAAGCGAAGTTCGTCTTCGTTTCCGCCGGCATCTTCTATCATCTTTTTCAAAGTGGGATAATAGACCTTTTCAAACACGCCGAGGTCACGAGGATTGCCTTTTATGAATGCTCCAAGGTCGACGGTGTTATTGCCGATGACTTTGAAAGTTACTTTTTTGCCTTCTCTGTCGGTGCAATTGACATAAACCACGTTTACGCCGTTGTTTTGGATTTCACCTGCTTTCTCCACGGTCAAAACATCGCCGGCCGACGCCAAAATTTCGCCTGTGTAATCGCTTACTACGTCTTTTGCTAAGGTTTGTCCCGTGATACGTTCTGCAATCGACAATTTTTTGTTGTATTTATAACGTCCGACGCGCGCCAGTTCATATTTGCGGCTATCGTAGAAAATGTTGTGAATAAGGTTGTTCGCACCTTCGATGGTGGGGACTTCGCCCGGACGCATCTTGCGGAACAATTCAATCTTGCCTGCTTCTTCCGTCTTGCAGTTGACGTCCTTGGCGCAGGTGTTTTTCATCATTTCGTCGTCACCGAAAAGTTCGTTGATTTCCTCGTCGGTGCCGATACCCAGTGCGCGAAGCAGAGTGGTTGTCGTAATTTTACGGTTGCGGTCAACGTGCACCCAAGAGATGTCGTTTTGATCTTGTTCAAGTTCTATCCAAGCGCCGCGGTTGGGGATAACTTCGGTGGCATAACGCGGGATACCGTTTTTGTCGGGGGCCATCTTAAAGTATGCGCCGGGGCTTCTTACAAGTTGGCTGACGATAACGCGCTCTGCGCCGTTAATAACGAAAGAGCCGGAATCTGTCATGAGCGGAAAATCGCCCATAAACACTTCCTGCACCTCGATTTCACCGGTTTCATTGTTGGTGAGCTGCGCCTTAACTCTGAGGGGAACGGAATAAGTGGTGTCGCGGTCTTTGCATTCTTTGACGGAGTACTTGGGTTCTCCCACAAAACTGTGAGACAGAAATTCCAACTGTAACTTGCCTGAGTAGTCCTTTATCGGAGAATATTCCTTGAGCACGTCGCCGACGCCTGCTCCGATGAAGTTTTCGTAGGATTTTTTTTGCACCTCAATGAGGTACGGAATGTCCAAAACATCTTTAATTTTTGAAAATGTTTGACGCTCGGTGTTGCCGTACAAGACTTTGTGAATTCTTTCTTGTGACATATTCACTCCTTGAAAAATAAAATACACATTTTACGGCTTTGAAAAAAATTTTCAAAATTTTCATTTTATTTCAAAGCCCTTGTTTTTTTGATGCTACTGCGCTATACTAACACTATCTGCTATAACCCCCTACCCCCAAATACGAGGTATCCGGGGGTGGGAATGAGTATTTATGCGCATTTTTCTATGTTATCAGTTTTTTTCAAGACTGTCAAGTGGAGAAATATAGAAATGCTAAATTTAGAGGGCGATTTCGCCGATAAAAATCAACTTAGCGAAATCGGCGAGACATAAAAATTAGGGAGAAAGAATGAGAATTGATAAATATCTGAAAGTTTCAAGGGTCATAAAACGGCGCGCGGTTGCCGCTGAAGCCTGCGACGGCGGAAGAATTGAGATAAACGGCAAAGCGGCAAAACCGTCAAAAGAGGTAAAGGTCGGCGACACCGTTGCCGTTTCTTTTGGGAACAACCGTCTTGTTTTTGAAGTTTTATCAGTGGACGAAAAACAAACCAAACAGAGTGCCGAAACTATGTATAAAATTATCACGGAATAAACCTTTTATTCGGCATTTTAGAAGGCATATTAAGCGCAACAATTTGAGATAAAAGTATGAAAAAAATCAACGTCATTATAGCCGCGGCGGGTACAAGCCAACGCTACGGAAAAGAGAATAAACTGTTTGAAAAGTGCGGCACGTCCTGCGTGCTTATAGAAGCAATCAAACCGTTTTTGGATTTTAAGGAAGTCACCAAAATAATCGTCGCGACCGACACCACTTATTTTGACGAATTTATGAACTGGCTGTCCGTTTTGCACCTTGACGAAGACAATCGAATAACCGCCGCAATTGGCGGTTCAAGTCGCACTCAAACGGTGAAAAACGCTCTAAATTCTCTTGAAGACGACTGCGACGGAGTGCTCATTCACGACGGCGCACGCCCTTACGTTTCAAATGATCTGATTTCCCGTGTTCTGGACGGTTTGAAAACTTCGTCTGCCGTCATTCCTCTTTTGAATCTTACCGACAATATTTCGTCGGTAAGTTTTGAAGGCGTCACGCCGCTCAACAGAGAAAATTACCGTCTTGTTCAAACTCCTTGCGGATTT
>CAYJCS010000120.1:0-4787 GCA_964368715.1 uncultured Bacteroidaceae bacterium
CGTAGTCGGCACGCTGTCTATCGTATAACTCAAATTATCGTTCGCGTGCCTTTGTACAGCGGGGGTGCCCCCTCTTTTCTCGTCCTTTTCACGCCTGCTTATTGCAGGCTGTGGCTTTTGGACGGCGGCTCCTCTTCCCCCTTCCGTAGTCGGCACGCTGTCTATCGTATAACTCAAATTATCGTTCGCGTGCCTTTGTACAGCGGGGGTGCCCCCTCTTTTCGTGTCCTTTTCACGCCTGCTTTTTGCAGGCTGTGGCTTTTGGACGGCGGCTCCTTTTCCCCCTTATAAAATAAAAAGAGCGCAGATTGCGCTCTTTTTGTTTACTGTGCACCGTCTCCGACAATTACTACCGGTGCGGTAACAGTATAGGTGGCTCCTTCAAAGTTTCCCCGTGGCACACGCCGAAATTTGCTTAGTGCTGCTGCGGTCAAGCTCTGACACGGTTCACAACACGACGTTGCACGGGACCTTGATATCAACACTCCTTGTACTGCGCAGCCACCCATAATAAGTGCCTCGGACGGCGGTCGACACCGCTGTAGCGGATTGCGGTTTACAGGGCACCGCTGGCTCCCCGTCTAGCACAGCGACAGTATTGTAACATTGTACGGTTAATTTTGCAACAAAAATTGACTGAGGTATTGCTTTGCAAAAAACGCTATGGTAAAATATTTCCAATATGAAAAATTCAAGAATACTTACAATTCAAGACTACTCATGCGTGGGACGCTGTTCACTGACTGCCGCCCTGCCCATCCTAGCTGCGTGCGGACAAGACGCCGTAGGTTTGCCAACGGCAATTTTGTCCACTCAAACTGCCGGCATAACGGGATTTACGTTCAATGACATGTATCCAAATATGCTCCCTTCCTACCGTCATTGGCAGAGTTTGGGCATAAAATTCGACTGTTTTTATTCGGGTTTTATAGGCACTATGGAAACGGTGGACGCAACCATTGAAATTGCAAAAGGATTGAAAGAACAAGGCACAATCATAGCGGTTGACCCGGCGTGCGCGGAAAACGGCGTTCTGTATAAGATTTTTGACGAAAACTATCGTGATAAAATTTTTGAACTTTGCTCTGTCGCCGACATTGTTATGCCCAACTTTACCGAAGGTAAGATGCTCGCGGACCTCACAATGGACCTTGAACCAACCGAAGCTAACGCCAAAATGATATTAAGCATTTTAGACCACAAAGGCTACAAAGCGGTGCTATTAAGCGGCATAATGAAAGACGGTGGGCAAGGCACTGCGTCTCTTGTGAACGGCAGAATCTCTTTCCAAATGAACGAGAACTTTCCCGAATATATCCACGGTGCGGGCGACTGTCTCTCCTCTGCCTTTATCGGCAAATATATGGGAGGAATGTCCTTTGAAGACGCCGCGCAAGCCGCAGTTGATTTTTGCAAAAACTGCATTGAAATTTCTCTCAAAGAAAAAGCGGATTTGCGTTTCGGACTTCTAATCGAGCGCGCATTGCCGTCTTTAATCAAAAAATAATTAATTTATCAGTTTTGATATTCTAATCGGCTGAATTTAATTTTTCAGTACAACTCTATAAGACACAACATATCAACATAACAAAAAACCGAACGGCGTTCCGTTCGGTTTTTAGATTGTGTTATTTGTGCTTTGAATTTATGAAGTACAAGGAAATGAATTTTTAACTTGTTATTTCTTCTTTGCAGCCGCTTCTTCTTTGCGCTTTTTGGCATCTTCGATAATCTTGGGATTGGCCGTGGAAGGAACTTCTTCATAGCGGTTGAGTTCCATTGTGAAGCGTCCTCTGCCCTGTGTCATTGTTCTAAGATCAGTTGCATAACGGAACATTTCGGCTTGAGGGACTTCGGCTGTAATCATCTGTTTGCCGCCTTCGAGGCCGTCGGTGCCCAAAATTCTGCCGCGACGTTTGTTCATATCGCCCAAGATGTCGCCAAGATAATCTTGAGGCACAATGATTTTTGCCGTCATAATCGGCTCTAAGAAACAAGGTGACGCTTTGGGGCAAGCCTCATTGTAACTGAGTTGCGCCGCGATTACGAATGCTATTTCCTTGCTATCGACCGGGTGATATTTTCCGTCATACAATGTTGCTTTGAGGTTGACCATAGGATAACCGGCAAGCACTCCTTCTTTGATTGCCTCACGCAAGCCTTTTTCGACTGCGGGGATAAAGTTTCTAGGAACTGCTCCGCCGACGACTGCGTCCACAAACTCAAAGATTCCGTCTTCCGCACCCGGCTCGAATTTTATCCAAACGTCGCCGTATTGTCCTGCGCCGCCGGATTGCTTTTTATGCTTGCCTTCTGCGGAGGCTTCCTTACGGATAGTTTCCTTATATGCCACTCTGGGTTCTTGCCAATTGATGTCGATACCGAATTTTCCCTTGACTTTTTTGCACATAATGTCAAGTTGCGATTCGCCAAGACCGCTGATTAAAACGTCACCGGTGGCAATATTTTTTTCGACTTTGAAAGTGGCGTCTTCATCCTGCATTTTAATGAGTGCCTGAATCGCTTTTTCCTCGTCCTTATTTGCGCTGACAGCGTAAGAAATAACGGGCTGAGGGAAATCGATCTGCTTGTAGTTAAGTTTGAAATCAGATGACGATAGAGTGTCGTTTGTGTTGGTGTATGACAGTTTGGCAAGAGCGCCGATGTCGCCTGCGTTGAGAGTGTCAACCGATTCTTGTTTCTTGCCTTTCAAAACGTAAAGTGCGCCGGCTTTTTCTGTCTTTTCTGCGGTGTTGTTGAACATTGCGTCTCCGCTTGAAAGTTTGCCGCTCATGACTTTGAATATGAGCATCTTGCCGACGTACGGGTCAACGACAGATTTGAATACTTGTGCGGAAAACGATGCTTTGTAATCACAGTCGATAACTTTTTCAACTCCGTTTACGACGGCCTTGGTGCGGCGCGCCTTTACAGGAGAAGGCAGATAATCAACGATTTTGTCCAAAAGGTTTTTTACGCCCGTTGACGTTAAAGCATTGCCCGCGATAAGAGGAACAACTGCGTCTGTTGCGATAGCGATGTGAATACCTTTTTGAAGTTCTTCGGCAGTAAAATCTTCCCCCTCGAAGAATTTGTTCATAAGTTCTTCGTCGGTTTCTGCCACAACTTCATATAGTTTGCCTTTGTATTCGTTTGCTTTGTCTTTGAGCGCAGCGGGTGTTGCAATCTCATTGCCCGAAAGGTCAAACGCTTTTGCGCTGACCACGTCAACGTAACCGACCATTTTGCCGTTTTCCATGACAGGAAGTTCGATAGGCAGGACTTTGTTATATTTTGCGGTTATGGCCTCAACGGTGCCGTTGAAATCAGAATTTTCTTTGTTGACTGCGTTTACAAAAATAAAAGCGGGAACTTCTTTTTCAAGGCACATTTCAAGAGCCTTTTCGGTGCCGACAGTAAGTGAACCTGACGCGGAAGTCACAACGATTGCGCTGTCTGCAGCGTGCAAAGCGGCAACCATTTCTCCTTCAAAATCGAAGAATCCGGGAACGTCTAACAGGTTTATCTTGACGTCGCGGTGGATAGCATAGGCTATTGACATGCTGATTGATATTTTGCGCTTTATTTCCTCGTCGTCGTAGTCCATTGCGGAGTTTCCGTCATCCACTTTGCCAAGACGGTCGATTGTCTTGGTCTCGAACAGCATCGATTCTGCAAGAGAGGTTTTGCCTTCGCCAGAGTGGCCGATGAGTGCGACGTTACGGATTGAATCGGTTTCGAAAATTTTCATTGTTGTACCTCGTAAGTGAATTGTATCTATAATACAATAATTAATGCTGTATTGGCAAGCAAAACTTCCACCGATTTTCTGCTATTTCAAAATTATTTTTCACCGTGGTAAACCTTCTTGCATACGCTGATATATGACTACAATCGGAGTATACGACAGCGGAATAGGCGGACTTACCACGGCGGTAAAACTCCGTGAAGTTTTGGGAGGCTACGATTTTTTCTTTTATGCAGACAATGCGTCTATGCCTTTCGGCGCAAAAACCTGTCTTGAGATTTATAACACCGTGACCGACAGCATGAAAATCTTAAGAGATAACAGCGACATTCAGGTCATTGCCTGCAATACCGCTTCTACGGTTGTTGCTCCGTCGGGCGCATTTTTGCTCGTTCCTCAAACGACAGGTTTAGACCCTGAAAAAACGCTTATCTTGGCCACCCCTCCCACCTTGAAAGCACTAGGAGCAAACGAAAAATTTTTTAATACGGCAGATACTGCCTCACTGGCAACGCTCGTTGAAATTCAAGCTTCCCTAAGATATAAATCGCGCTCCAATCTCGATATGAAAGCGCTCATTGAATACCTTGATTTACGTTTGAAAGATTTCTCCGATATAAGCAACGTGGTGCTCGGCTGTTCACATTATATTTACGTCAAAAATCTTGTGTCGTATCTATTTCCGGAAGCCGTCATTGACGACGGGAACGACGCTTTGGCGACAGAAATTGCATCTATGATTCCCAACAAAAACGGACGCGGAAAAATGACGTTTAAATTCAGCGGAGCAAACGAATGCTCCAAATACAAATGGATTGTCGAAAAGTTGGAAAACCGATAATCTAACCCATTAAAATTAAACTCTCTATAAAGCAAGTGCAGACTCAAATTCCAATCTTGGAAGCCCCCTCTTTCCCCACAAGGGGGTATTTCTCCCACCACTCGAATATCTTGATATTTCCCCTTTTCTCAGGTGTTTCCCCCATCGCATTCCCCCTAAAGGGACCCACGCGAGCCTTGCGGCGGGGACACACTCGGC
>CAYJCS010000121.1:0-4781 GCA_964368715.1 uncultured Bacteroidaceae bacterium
CCGCTATTCCGTCGCTCCGCTCCTTACAAATCTTCTCACCCAGACCAGGAAAAACGCGGAAAGTAAATAGCTTTCCGCGTTTTTTCATTTTCTGTAAGTATTCAATGATTGCCAATGAGACATTACAGCAATTTCAAATTCGAAAAAAACAGACAACAAAAAACCGCATCGATTGGTGCGGTTTTTAGTTAATAATTTTGTCTTAGTTGTGGATTTAGTTAAGATTAATCCGCGCTTGTCTTGTTGTTGAAGAAATTGCTCATATTCCTTCCGAAGTTTTCAAACCACAATTTGAGAGTTACTTTGAAAGGCTTGCTCATAGGCGGAATGTCCACAAGTTTTGAACTGTTTGCGATGCTGTAGCTGACGTAGCCGTAGTAAAGCGTTGCCAAAACCGCGAATATACTGAAGATGATAAAGTCGGGGCTTGTCGTCTCAAAGTTGACAAAATACATTGCGCCGAGATCCTGAGCAAAGTACGTAGTGCCGACGACGTAGCCTGAATTGCTCATAAGTTGTCCGATGTTCAAAAACGCCAACAGCGCGTAAGCAGACAGAATGCCGTACATTCTCTTTTCGCCGCTTATCATCGTGTAAACAAAGCCGAGCGCCAAAGCGAGGAAGAGGTAGGTGTAATCCACTTTGAGAGTGAATACGGCGACTATTGCAAACGTGAATGAACAAACCATCAAAAATTCCTGCTTGTTGCGGTTTTTGACGTAAAGGGAAATGACGTACATCATAAGCACGAGCAAGAACACAAAGTTCAACACGGATGCGGTTTGGGACGAGCCTTTTTGGTTCATAGCCGCCATGCCGTAAAGTCCCAACGCGTTATCGACAAATACTTTGTTTTTGATAATTTCGTTTGCAATAAACGTAAAGCCTTGGAAAGGTTTGTCGTTGATATAATCGATTGATACCGGCAGCAACAATATATAGAGCATTGCAAATGCGCCCAGTAGTCCAAACACAATAATCGCACGGTTTTTGCCGAACTTTTTTAGGTTCTCGTCATCGTTGTAGTATCTGTATCCAAGGTATGTGACCATAAGAGGAACAAGGGCAAGTGCGCGAATATCGAGCAGGATTGCCGCAACCATAACCACATAAGAGAGGATATATTTTTTCTCAACGAGCAATAGCATCGCAGCAAGGGTGAGTGCGGAAAGCAACACGGTGAAGGTGTTGTCAAGACCGCTCATAATAAGTCCTATGGGAAGGATTGCGTAGAGCACGGCGTACAGGGTCGACTGTCTGTCGCCGACGTACTTTCTGCCGTACAGAAAAATCATAACCACCGTTGCCATGGACGCGAGAACGTTTACCATTCTTATTAGGATAGAAATTCCTTCATAGTCCAATTTGCTGCCCATTGCGCCGATTATCGCGAGAATATACAAAACGCCGGGAGAAGTGCTTTCAAGCGTGGTGCCGAAAGTGGCATACGCTGATCTGACCGCACCGCCCTTCCCAAGTGCTTGAGCTAGTTGAACGGTGTAGTTCATTTCGCTGCCGAAGCCGTACATTGACAGCAGGAATATCAAGTTGAGTAGGAACGTAAAGACGGCAAGAACCGCTGCGATAAACCAAGGATTGGATACAAATGCCGCACCTCTGCCGTTTGCCGCGCCTATCTTAGAAACTCCGCCGTTTACTTGGCTGAAATTCAAAAACGCTGTAGGACGGGAATAAAGTCTGCGGAGCACAACGTAAATGCCCGCTGCCGCAAGCACTGTGGCAAGGGAAATAAACACCACGAAAAGTATACCGCTTACATTGGTGTTATAACGTGAAATTTCAGCTTTTTTGAAATTGTAAACGTTATAACCTGCTGCCGCTTCTTCAACTTTTTGCATGGACACGTTGTCATAATACACCGTGCCTGTGCTTGTCTCTTCGGCAGAGCCCAACATAAGTCTAAGCGTCAAATAATCGCTGTCTAGGTTGTTGACATAAACGGTGACGCTCTTCCACCCGTCGTTTTCGCCGTACACGGTTTTCTGCTCAGCAAAGTAGTAGCCCGTGTTTTCAGCAAAAGTGACGTAAGCACCCCTGCCGGACGTGATCGTTGACGAAAGACGGACGTCAAAGGTTATCTTGTAGATTGCCTTGCGGTCCACTTTGACGCTCTGATACAAAAATACCGACGCCGAAGAATTGTTTTTTACCTCAAGATACCGCTCTCCGAGTTGGCTGTCTAGTTCGTGATTCTTTTCAGCGGTTGAAAGAGGCTTTAGCGCATAAGAGGAATTGCTCCAATCTTCGCTATACTTCCAACCGTTCAACACTGCTTTTCCGCTTTCGTTTTCCGTATAGGTTTCAAAGTTGCCGTTTGAAAGCAGCTCTTCGTTAAAAACGGTGTCCGTGGAATCACAGGCACAAAATGCGAAAAGTGCCAGCGCAAGCACCAGCACAGTCGCGAAAGTCGAAATCAATTTCTTTTTCATCGCTATCCTCTCGGATTATCTTATCTCTCTAAGCTTTGCGGCTTTACCGGTGCGCTCTCTGAGATAGTAAAGTTTTGCACGTCTGACCTTGCCGTGGCGAACCACTTCAATATGATCAATTTTGGGGGAATGCACAGGGAATGTACGTTCTACGCCAACGCCGAATGTTACACGTCTGACGGTCACGGTTTCGCGGATTCCACCGTTTTTGAAAGCAATAATGATGCCTTCGTATGCCTGCAATCTTTCCTTGTCACCTTCGACGACCTTGACGAACACTTTAACTTGGTCGCCGATTGCTAATTCAGGCAAATTGGTTTTCATACCTTCTTTTTCGATTGTATCGATAATGTTGCTCATTTTTGACTACCTCCTAAATAATAAGAGTTCTTAAACAGTCTCTCTGCCAGCGGAACACCCGAGTCACTCGTAGGATAATAACATAATCTTTATAATATAACAAGCAAAAAATACCTAATGTTGCGCGATTTATACAATTTTTTTCCTTAATAAAACAGTCACTGACAACAAAATAATCGTTACAACAAATCTGCAACGTTTCAGTTTGCGAAAAACGCACCTTCTATATGCTCCACGCCGTCTTCGGTTACAGAGATAACGTCAAACCTGAAATCCGTGTTTTTCAATCTGTTTTTTACAGCATATGCCTTGGCAAAAGTGATGTACCGTGCCTGCTTGAAAGACGTGACCGCCTCAATCGGCGCGCCGAAAGCCGTGTTGTTTCTTGTCTTAACCTCGCAAAAAACGTAGGTCTTGCCATCTAGCGCCACAATATCCGCCTCAACACCGCACAAAATACAATTACGCTCCAAAATTTTGAGCCCTTTTTCTTTCAAAAAATTTGCGGCGATTTCTTCGCCTATGTCGCCCACTTGTTTTTTGTTCATATCAGGTTCACAAAGTTTTTGATGAAGGTGTTTCTGTGTATCGGCGTTGCACCGTAAGCTTTTAGCGCGGCTATATGCTTTGCCGTGCCGTAGCCGACGTTTGAAGCAAAATCGTATTCGGGATAAACCGTCGCCATATCTCTCATATATCTGTCGCGCGTCACTTTTGCGATAATCGACGCCGCTCCTATAGAATATGACAGCGCGTCGCCGTGGATTATGCCGTAAGTGGGATATTTAATGTCAAGTTTTAGCGCGTCCACCAAAACCACGTCGGGTGCAACTGAAAGCGAATTTATTGCGTCGCACATACAGGCTTTTGTCGCGTTTAGAATGTTCATACGGTCGATTTGTTCGGGAGAATAAGAAACAGTGGATACGGCTACCGCCTTCCCGGTCAAAACGTCATAAAGTTTTTCGCGCTTAACGGCGGATACTCTTTTGCTGTCGAAAACACCTTGAATAAGGTCGTCAAGCGGCATAATCACTGCAGTGCAAGTGACAGGTCCGGCAAGAGGTCCTCTGCCCACTTCGTCAATGCCGCATATGTAACGATATCCTGCATCTAACAACTTCTTTTCGTATGTCAACAACTCTTCGGCGCGTATCATTTAAGCACAAAAATCCTTTAAAAAAATTATCTTTCAAGCATTATTTTGCCAAGTCTGCCCTTCCTAAAATCGTCAATGACAGTCCTAGCCGTTCTTTCGTAATCTATCTCTCCGCCCTTAAGTTTGAAACCACGCGACAAAGCTATGGCATCAAACAATTCAAGCGTATCAGAAGGCAATTCGTTGAGCGAATATCGCGCCGTAATCTGCTCAGCGTAACGTGACGAAATATCCTTCAAAAATTCGAAACATAGTTCCGAAAAATCAAGCACCTCGTCGCGGATACTGCCGATAAAAGCCAAATGTTTTGCCACCTTTTCGTCCTCGAATTTGCTCCAAAGAGTGCCCGGTGTGTCCAAAAAATCCACTCCGTCAACCGTCAGCCATTGTTTTCCGCGCGTGACGCCGGGTCTGTCGCCCGTTAATGCTTTTGCCTTTTTGCACATAGCGTTTATAATTGTGGATTTTCCGCTGTTGGGAACCCCAACCACCATTGCGCGCACGGACACATTCGCTCCGCGTTCGGCATATTTATTCAGTTTTTCAGCGGTTATTTCTTTGAGTTTTTTCACGATTGCACTGCAATCTCCGCTTGTTCCGACGGCTTTGACATACGATTTCCCCGCTTTGCGATATCTTTCGCACCAAGCGTCCAAATCCGAACTTTCCACCAAGTCGCATTTGTTGAAAACGTAAAGCACACTCTTCCCTGCCGTCAGTTTGTTGAGCAGAGGATTGTCGCATGAATAAATTGCGCGTGCATCCACCACGTAAACAAGCGCGTCAACAAGACGGAGGTTTTCCTCCATCAT
>CAYJCS010000122.1:0-4672 GCA_964368715.1 uncultured Bacteroidaceae bacterium
TTGAGTTCTCGCGCCTTACCGAAAACGACATAAAGTTAGGTTTGCAACGTGCTCTCAAAGATTCCGAAAGAGGCTTAGGCGCAATGAACGTAGTTGCGGACGAAAAGGCGATAAGTCACTTTGCTTGGGCGGCAGGCGGAGATTTGCGCTGTGCGCTCAACGCTCTGGAACTTGCCGCATTGACAACAAGACCGAATATAGACGGCAATATCGTAATAGACGCTAAAGTTGCCGAACAATCAATACAAAAGAAGGCACTGGGCGTTGACGAAAGCATGTATTACGACATGATTTCGGCATTCATAAAAAGCATGCGCGGCAGTGACAGCAACGCGGCAGTCTACTGGGCAATGCGCCTTATCGACGCAGGTTGCGACCCGATGCTCATTGCAAGGCGTATTGTCATACACGCCTGTGAGGATGTGGGACTTGCAGATCCAAACGCGATAAACGTTGCCGTATCTTCAATGCAGGCTTATGAAAAAATCGGGCTTCCGGAAGGGAAAATACCGCTAACAGAAGGCATAATTTACGTTTCAGAAGCGCCGAAATCGAACAGCGTTGTCACCACGATAAGCGCGGCGGAACACGCGGTTGCTTCGGCAAGGCGCGAAAGTGTGCCACTATATCTGCGCGATCCGAATTTCAAGGGCAAAGACGACGAAATCAGCGGTTATAAATATCCGCACAGCTACGGCGGATGGGTGGAACAGCAATACCTTCCCGACGAATTCAAAAACTCTGTTTTTTATAAGCCATCGGACAACGGCTTTGAAAAGACAATAAAAGAACGTCAAGCTTCTCGCAAAAATGGCGACAAATAAACACATAAACAAGGTGGAATATGTTAAGCATCAATAATCTCACAAAAAGCTATTCGGGAAATCCCACTCCCGCAGTTAACAATCTTTCTTTGCAAGTAAACAGCGGAGAAATTTTTGGTTTTATCGGCCCAAACGGCGCCGGTAAATCCACCACAATCAAGTGCATCACGGGAATTCTCCCTTTTGAAAGCGGTACTATTCAAGTTGACGGTGTTGACTTGAGTGCAAATCCGCTTGCGGTTAAAAATCAAATGGGATACGTTTCGGACGACCACATAATTTACGACAGATTGACCGGCAAGGAATTTTTGAATTTTATGTGCGACGTGTTCGAGGTTTCGCCCTCCGACAGAGAATTGCGTCTGAACAAATATTTGGACTTGTTTGAACTGAGCAACGTCATTTCCAACCCGATAAAAAGTTATTCACACGGAATGAAACAAAAACTAAACATAATCGGCGCTCTTATTCACAATCCCAAACTATGGATTTTGGACGAACCTATGACAGGACTTGACCCAAAATCATCCTATAATCTCAAAAAACTGATGCGTGAACACGCCGACGAGGGTAACTGCGTATTTTTCAGTTCGCACGTCCTTGACGTTGTAGAAAAAATTTGCGACAGGGTAGGTATAATCGACAAGGGCAAACTTATCACCGTTTGCACAGTGCAGGAACTTCATGAAAGCGGACTTTCACATTCTCTCGAAGATTTGTTTTTGCAAATCACAGCGTCGGACGGCGAAACGGAAAACGACTTTAACTTGGCAGACGGAGAGCAGAAAAAATGAAAAGATTCCGTCTGATTTTAACTCTGCTGCTGAAAAACAGTTGGAGATCGCCCATTGGCGGCAAAGGTGGCAAAAACGCAAAGCTATCACAGGCACTTATTATGTCTTTGAGTTTGCTCCCTCTGCTCGTACTCCTTTGCGTTATGCTCTCGTACGTCGGACTTCTTGCCTCCGATATGGGCATTTTTGCGGAACTGGTTTGCTGTGTGGTTGCGTCATCTCAATTATTTGTGCTGTTTTTTGCCGCACAAAGCACCGTTTCTTCGCTGTATCTGGCAGAAGACAACGCTTTTTTAAGTGCTCTTCCGGCGCGTCCGTCAGAAGTGTTTTTCGCAAAACTGACACAAATTTATCTCAGTGAAATCGCAGTCACCTCATATCTTCTATTTCCCGCGCTGTTGTCTATGTCAATCACTTCGGCAGTAAGCGGTTATTCGATTTTTCCGCTGTTTTATGCGATGATACCGTTTATCGTACTGCTTTCTCCCGCGCTTCCGTTAACGCTCGTAGTTGTTCTTTCGCTTCCGCTTATGTGGATAGCAAAGTTTTTCAAACGCCGCGCCGCAATGGGCACAATTGTGTCGATATTATTGTTTGCAGTGCTATTCGCTCTGTATTTTGCAGTCATACCCAACATCGGCAGCGTATATGAAATGACTTCTTTGCCGACTGTGGCAGTAGAAACGATGAAGACGATTTCAAACGTGGTTTATCCCACGAAAGCATTGGTAAATTTTGCCCTAGGGATAGAAACAGCCAAATATTTTGGCATTTCATTAGGAATTTACGTCGGCTTGTTTTTGATAATTTTAGGATTGTCATCGGTGTTTTATAAAAAGGCGGGGGCAGCTCAACTGGAAACGCTACAAACCGAAAGCAGAAAGGATATAACGAAATACAAAAGCCGTGGAAAAATTCTCTCTTTGCTTGCCGTAGATTTCAAAATGCTAATTAGGTTCCCCGGGCTTGCAATTTCAAATTTTATGGGCGCGATACTTGCGCCTATTATGCTTGCCGTTCTCTTTTTGATGTCCGGCGACGCTTACGCCGAAATAGTGCCGAGTTTTGACAACTCTGTGCCCGTCAACGACAGATTGATAATGGTCGGTTTTTCAATGTTTTATTCATTCATTTTGAACATGGGCATTAACTCCGCAGCCGCTATGGCCTACACCAGAGAGGGCACAAAATTTTTCATATTGAAACATTTGCCTGTGTCGCCAATGACTTCCATAAAAGAGAAACTGCTGTTTGCCGATATAGTATCGCTTGTAGGCGCGGTGTTTTTGACCGTGATTGTCATTGTTTTGGCGAAAGTGGGTGTAGTTAACGGATTGCTTTATTTTGTAGCAATGCTCGTGTTTTCAAACGGCTTCAACTCTATGAGCATTTACTTGGATATGCGCCGTCCCAATCTTGATTGGAAAATAACCTCGGAAATTCAGCGTAACAATTATCATATGCTCATCCCTTTTGCACTGGCTTTCGTTCTGGGTATAGTCGTACTCGTTATTGCCAGCGTGCTTGCAACAACCGAAATCCTTTTCGGAGCGGTTGGCGCAGCAGGCATTTTCTGGCTTGTGCTTTTGCTTTGCGCTGCAGTTTTCTGCGGTGTTACAACTTATTTTCTGTTTGATAAAGGTCCGAAACTTTTTGATACAATGGGCGAAAAACGTGTATCTAATGCTGTAAAAAAGCAAAAACTTGGTGTGGGGATTTCGGGCAAAGGAAATGGAGGCTTTCTTGGCTAATTTGGCAAAAAGAAAAATCGGATTGGACGTCGGCGATGTCAGAATAGGAGTGGCAATAAGCGATTATTTATCGGTCATTGCAAATCCGCGTGAAACTTACACCCGCTCCAAAGGTGAATACGGCTTTGAAAAAGACATAGACTATTTTGTATCCTATGCCAAAGCCGAAGACGCAGGCGGATTCGTTTTGGGACTTCCAATTAATATGGACGGAACAGAGGGCGTGCGCTGTGAAATCACACGAAGTTTCGGCGATAAGTTGCATGAAAAAAGCGGCCTTCCCGTTGAATACGTAGACGAAAGACTGACAACCGTTTCCGCCGAAAGACTGCTTATCGAAGCGGACGTCAGAAGAGAAAAGAGAAAAACCGTCATTGACAAGGTTGCCGCAACGATAATTTTGCAATCGTATCTTGACGGAACAAAAAACAACCAAAAATTTAACACGTAAAAATGTAACGCAGAGTGTCTTGCCAAAGGCGCGACGCAGTGTTAGAATAAAGTTGACGGCAAAGTCAAAAGGAGAAAATATGGCAGACTTTTTTGAAGATCAGAACACAAGCGAAGACGATGACGATATAATCGTACTTTATAACGAACAAACCGACAAAGACGAGGAATTTTATCACCTCGCAACTCTCGACGTGGACAATAAATGGTACGTCGTTATGAAGCCTGTTGAAAAACTTGAAGACATCGGAGAGGACGAAGTCCTAATCTATGAAATCACGGAAGATAAGGACGGCAATTCTTCATTTGAAGCAATCGAGGACGACGCAATTTTGCAAAAAGTTTTCGATGAATTTATGGCGGAAATCGACCGTTACGACGAAGAAGAAAACGAAGGCGAAAACTAAAATTTAAGTCTCAATTCAGCGGCACAATCGTAAAGTTTGCGCCGCTTTTTATTTTCTTTTTTACTTCGCTACTAAATGCAAAGCAAAAATATTGAAACTCCTTAAAAAACAATACTAATTTTCTTGCAAAAGTTTTTTATATATTATATAATCCCAATACACCGCACACCTCGGTGGAGTTTGGAGTGTTCCGAAAGGTAGTTCAAACGACGAAGCCCTGGGAGGTAAAAACACACAAGGAGGACCATTATTATGGCCGTAACAACAATGAAAGCCCTGCTCGAAGCAGGCGTCCACTTCGGACACCAGACAAGACGCTGGAATCCGAAAATGTCAAAGTATATCTATGCAACCCGCAATGATATTCACATCATTGATTTGCAAATTGCAGTAGATCACGTCGAAGCCGCGTATCAGTTTGTAAAGAGCGTGGCAGCCGCAGGAAA
>CAYJCS010000123.1:0-4583 GCA_964368715.1 uncultured Bacteroidaceae bacterium
TTGCGTAAAAGCGCGTATGGAGGCAATATGTTTAATATTTTACCCAAGCCCACAAGCGAAGAAAAAAAAGACGGGAAAACAGTCTTTTCCGCAGACACAGTTATTAAGGCACCCGCAAAGATTATTGTTTCGGAGTTGAAGTTTCTGGACTTCGAAAACGGTGCATCTAACAAGGCGAATTTTGTTTTGGGAGAGTGCGACGCGGATTATAAATTGATTATTGACGGCAATATAAAAGCGGTTTCTAACACTGAAGAAGGGCTTTTTCACGCCGCGATGACGCTTAAACAACTGATTTTCGATGCCTACAAAGACGGAATTGCAACGCTCGAAAACTGCGTGATCAGCGACTCTCCGCGCTTTGGTTACCGCGGATTTATGCTCGACGTCGTAAGGCACTTTTTCGACAAAGAAGTTGTAAAAAAGATAATAGACGTGCTTGCCCTGACAAAAATGAACAAATTGCACCTGCATTTATCCGACAACCAAGGATACAGACTTGAAAGCACCGAGTTCCCGATTTTGAACGAAAAAGGTAGCTTAAGAAAAGGTACGCGCGGTGACGGTGTGCCTGTCGGAGGCTATTTTACAAAAGCAGATATAAAGGAAATAGTTGTATACGCAAAGGAAAGATTTATAGAAGTTATCCCCGAAATCGACCTCCCGGGGCACACGGTTGCGATGCTTGCGGCCATTCCCGAATTGTCTTGCACGGGTGAAATTTACGACGTTGCCGAACGTTACGGAATAGACAGCAGAATAATTTGCGCAGGCAAAGAAAGCAACTATGTTTTCCTTGAAAAATTGCTCAAAGAAGTGACGGAAATGTTTCCCACGAAATACTTCCACATAGGCGGCGACGAGGTGCCGAAAGCACAATGGGAAAACTGTGCAGAATGCAAAAAAATCGTCGAAAAAGAGAGCTTGAAAGACTTTGAACAACTGCAAGGATATTTTACAAACCGAGTGGTTAGAATGCTGAAAAATCTTAATAAAGTGCCGATAGTTTGGAACGAGGCACTAAACAGCGGAATGTTGGACGAAGGCGTAGTATGTCAGTATTGGCAGGACGGCAAAAAGCCCTTGAGAGTTACTGCCGCGGCCGCTGCCGGCAGAAAAACCATAGTGTCGAAATATGTTCCGTATTATCTTGATTATCCCTATATGATGTCCTCGCTGAAAAAGGTATATAAATTTGAAATTTCGGCATCATTCGACGAAAAGTGCATGGGAAACGTGATAGGACTCGAGTGCCCGCTCTGGACTGAATGGGTGGCGGACGTCGACAGGTTGTATTATCAGGCGTTTCCGCGCGCTTTGGCGGTTGCGAACTCTGCTTGGGCAGACGGCAAAAAAGACTACGCCGATTTCAAAAAAAGGCTGTATAACGTACTTGGTTTGCTCCAACTGAACGACGTTGGTTTCGCGAGTGTAAAAGAAGCCGATCCCGACGTGTTTTCGGGGACTTGCAAGCTTGCAAAGTTTTTCATTAATATGATCGACATCGACGCTTTTTCATCTATGAAAAACCAGCGTAGCGCAAAAAAAGGCAGAAAAAGCGTGCAATAGCGAAAAAAATAATTTTTCGCATGTTTTTGACGCTTATTTAAAAAAATCGTGTATCTACCGCGCCCAATTTACGGCGCGGTTTTATTTGGCAGAATTTGGTCGCGTGTTTCAACAAAATATTTTAAAAAATTGCATTGACTTTATAACGTTTTGCCGTTAAAATCATAATGTATATTATTCTGTGCTGGCGTGCGCTTACGCGCAAGACGCAGCAGGAGGAAATTATGAAGAGACTGAAACTAGCGCTGCTTTTGATCTTGGTCGTGTCGTTACTCGGCGTTTTCGTGGCATGTTCCACGTCCAATGCCGGTAACGTATCGGGTAACAAGCCGATCGTACCTCCGACACCGCCAAAATACATTGAAGACGATCCTTCCTACATAACACCGACGGTGGCTTGGGATAAACTCCAAAACGCTTGTTTCGGAGTGGCGGGAAGAAACAACGACAAGTTTATAAACTTTGACGTCACGATGTATCTCGACTATCTGAAGGACGAAACCGGCAATGAATTCACCATACGTCTTGCAGGTTCATTCGACGTTGAAAACGACGAAAATTCGGAGTTTTTGTTCGAACTGATAAAAATCCCTTACGACACCGAGTCAGGCGTCTTCTCCAATGCACATCAGTTGCTGGCCGGCATTTATTATTACGACGGTCAATTGGTGATGGATTGCACCGGTCTTAAAAAAGGTGCTTACGTTGTTTCCACCGACGACATCGACTTCACAAAACTCTTTGTCGGGGCGGCGAACGTAATCAGCGGTCTTCTGGGCGGCACTATTTCTCAACTGATTTTCACCGATTTGCTTAGCATGAACGCCGGAGATCTTCTCGATTTGCTCGGCGATCAACCTTTGAGTGCACTCTTGTGCACAATGCTCATAAAAGATCCCTACGTAGTTGACTTAGGCGGCGGCAAGGAGCGCGTTGTCATGCCTATGTCTTTGGGCACCTTGCTCGGCATCGTTTCCGGCATCGTCGGCGATTTGCTGGCGGACCAGACTGCAATAGTCGATCTAGTTTTCAATCTCCTGGGTCTCAATCTCAATAAATTCAGTTCTCTTCAAGATTTGGCAATTGAAATCGTAGTCGATATCACAAACGGCGCAATGACTGCGCTGAATATCGGCTTTGATATTTCCCTCAACTCGTTCGGCAAGAAGAGCGATTTGGGCAATTACAGCCACGAAGTCGGCATTTCTCTCGGATTTAAAAACTTCTCAACGGGCATTGATCCCGAACTTGACGTTGCAGCCGCTATTCAATCACGCGGCATAGACGTTCAGGCTGCAAAAGATTATTCAATTCTCACACTCGACCTCTCTCTGCGACTCGCAATAGACACAGCGAAGAAAGAAATCACGGTCGGCGGCGCAGTGGGCGCTTTCGGCACTTTGTTGACAGGTCTATTGAAAGACGTCATCACGCCTGACAGCCCTCTCATGCAAAAAACGATAGGCTTGTCGGGTGATACATACAGTTTGACCGTAAACATCAACGGCGTTATCAATACTCACGACAACGCAAAAACCAATCTACTTGTGGAAATTCTCGGCGATAACGGAGGACTCAGAGCCGGAATTTATTACGTTGGCAGTCAGGAGTCGGTTTATATCGATTTGTCAGGTATTGTCGGCACCGGTAAATTCGTTATTGAGAACGTCAACATGAACGCCCTCATCAGCGAACTGATTTACAAACTTGTGGACGTCGTAAAGGGAGCACTCGGCGGAACGGTGAGAGACTTGCTCAGCGGACTGCTCAGCGGTGCAGCCGAAGCCGAGGCGCAGACGGCAGTCGATATGTACACTGCGGTCACCGACAAACTTGATAACGGCGAAATCGTGCAAAGTTTGGTGTCCGATCCCGAAGGGGAGTCTGCTGCTATAAGCGATACGATGGGACTGATCGGCGCAATCCTCGCCCAGTGCGAACTTGTGAAAGACGGCAACATCTTCAATATTCAAAGTTTGAATGTTTCGCTGACGCAGGAAATCCTCGACTATTTGTGGGGACTTATCTTCACCGGCGACCTTGCGGGAAGCACGATACCGGTCACCGCCGCTTCCATTGATTTCCAAAATCTCGGATTTGGCGAAGGCAAAAACCTCAATATTGATATCGCCCTCGGTTCTTCAAGCGGCGGTACCGTCGAAAGTGCAAGAGTTTTGGGCGTAGGTCTGAAACTCGGTTTGCGTTTCGGCACACTGTCTAACGCGGAATATTTCAACAATCGCATCAATCAATTCAAGGACGGAACGGGACTTTCCGCACACGCAAGAGAATTTGCTCCTATGGACCTTTCCGAAGGTCTTACCGGCGAATCGATTTTGGGAGCAATCAGTTCGGTTTACGTCGCTCTCAAAGCCGAAGTCGGACTTTACGCTCTTGAAGGCGATTTGACTACCGTTGAATACGGCATGGGCGACGGCTCGTTGCTCTTCCAGGCTTTGATTCAGTTCCTCGAAACGGTCGATTCCACCTTTGTACTTGAAGTCGAAGGCAATCTCGACTTATCCGAAGGCACCGACAGTCTTATTAAATCCAAAGCGCACTTATCGCTCTATAAAAAAGGCGCAGAAGAGTCCGCCATTGAAGTTTGGCTGGACAATTTGGTCATTTATCTGCATACGCGCGACGATATTTTGGGCGGCCTTAACGTAATGGTCGACATCAAGCCTTTCCTCGGCGGTACGTCCGAGGCGGTTGCGGCAGGCGGTGAAGCCGTTGCTTCCGCAGACAGCGGCACCGACATCATCGGCATTATCGCAGCGATTATTCAAGGAATACAGTTGGGCGACGATTATCTTGAAATTTATCTCGCTACCAACCTCTTAAAAGAAGTCATTACGCTTATCGGCGGACTGCCCGCAGAACTTGCAATCGGCATTGAAGACGAACCTTTCAACGGCGGTATCCGTGTGACGCTCGCCGACGGCTTCAATTTGACCGAACTTGAACTCCTGATTTATGCAGGTATCGGCAGCAATTTTGAACTGGATATCGCC
>CAYJCS010000124.1:0-4494 GCA_964368715.1 uncultured Bacteroidaceae bacterium
GAAAGTTGTGTCGAGCGTAAAAAACCGTCTTGTTTTTTTAAGTCAGAGGCTAGGTATACAACACCGTAGCGTGCGGCACATTCAGCACCGATAGCGTTTATTAGGGAAGCGTTTTTGTGCGGGCTGACAGTGAGGGTTGTGGCAAAAACGTCAAATTCCTCTTTATGATTTTTTAGGTATTCTGCTGTTATATCAAGGCGCAACTTGAAACATTCGGTGCATCTGTCACCGCCTTCAGGACAATTTTCAAGCCCTTTTATGACTTTGAAATATTCGTTTTCGTTTTGTTCGGGCACAACCAGTTTTAAACCGTCAAAATGCTCTATTACGGTTTTAAGTGCATCCAATCGCTTGTTAAACTCTTCATTTGGCGAAATGTTTGGATTGTAAAAGAAAATTGTAACGTCAAACTTTGGGAGCAATCTTTCCACTGCTCCTAACAGGCATGGCGCGCAACAAACGTGCAATAAAAGGCGGGGCTTTATTCCGTCAAGTGGTGACAAAAAATAATCTTCCATTGAATTTTTGTTCATCAAGAAATCAACGAAAACGCAATCATCGCCTGCCCTAAATAATAGCAGACAAGTACGGCAGGCAGAAGATAGCGCCTTTTCTCCTTGAATTTATTGTTATAATTCATGATGCCCAAAATTACGTCACTTATAAAGAATAGGGCAGAGCCTGTGACTATTAGTCCGCCAAACATAACTGCAGAATTCAAAACCAAATTGAATGCTGCGGCAAGCATAAGGGAAACAACGGCGGCGTACAAAAACGCACCTACCATCATAAACGGCTTTTCGGCAGATAAAAATTTTGAGCACGCGCCCAAAACTGTGAGCGCCATGGTGGCACCCACTGCGATTAAGACCGGATAATCAAATTCGAATGAGGCCGTGATAAACGCAGCGATAAACAATGCGTGGCCGGCAATGAAACAAAGCATACCTACGGCATTAAAGATATCGCGCGATTTGCCTTTTGCGAATTCCGAAAGTAAGATATCCCCAAACATGCCCAGCACAAGACCAAAAAGCACCATAAGTTGCCAGTTTTCTTTGCTGCCGTTTAAATAGAACAATATTCCGGCTATTACAAAGCACAGACTGGCGCAACCTTTGCAGATAGTTTTGCCAATCATCAGTTTTTTGTTGTCCAAAACGCACGTCGCCACGATGAGCGGTGCCATAAGACATAAAAATGCGATAGCGGAAATTATAAGTGCGGAATCGTTCATTTTACTCCAAGAAAACTTGCGGTGCATATTGCCCGATGTTTTGCTTTATTATAGCACGATGAGCAACAACTGACAAGGTATGAAAGTGCCGCTTTTTTGCAATTCTCTATTGAGCGCGCGTGCGATGTATGGTATAATTGCCTTTACAGAGGTTATTATGGGCAGATTAATTATCGACGCAAAGAATGTTAAAAAAAGTTTTACAGTCGGCGAAATTGTCACCGATGTATTAAAAGATATCGACCTACAAGTTGAAGAGGGCGAATTTGTCGCAATAGTCGGAGAGTCGGGCAGCGGAAAATCTACTCTGCTCTATATATTAGCGGGAATAGATAAACCAACCGCGGGAAACGTCTTGCTTGCCGGGCACGACCTTGAAAGAATATCCGACGTAGAAATGGCGGCACTAAGACGTAACAGCGTGTCGTTTGTTTATCAATATGACAATCTTGTGCCAAACCTCACCGCTCGCGAAAATATTGTTTTGCCGCTTATGCTGGACAAAAAAAAGCCGTCTGATTACCAAGGCGATGTTGACTCTGTGTGCGAATATTTGGGCATAACTGAAATTTTAGACCATTATCCCAAAGCTCTTTCCGGCGGTGAGCAGCAGCGAGTTGCGCTTGCCCGCGCGCTTGTGACAAACCCCGAAATCATATTCTTGGACGAACCTACGGGCAGTCTTGACAAAGAGCGCGGCAGACAAGTTATGGAACTGCTTTTGGACATAAACAAAACGAGGAACGTGGCGCTTGTTATGGTCACGCACTCCATTACTCACTCGTCGTATGCAAGCAGGCGCATTGAAATAGAGGACGGAAGAATAAAGTGATGCTACTGCGCCTATCGTTAAAAAACCTTATTCACAAACCCGTGCGCTCGCTTGGGACGATACTTATAATCGCCCTAGCCGTGGCGTTCTTGTTTTGCATGTTTTCATTCAAAGAGGCAGTTTATGAGTACATTTACGCTGTTGAAACCGCAGATGCGGGCGACAGCGACATTTTGATTGCCAAAACTTCCGACGGCGACAGGATAACGTCCATAAGCGGATTAGACGATGTTGAGGGCGTGGACAGGGTGGTGCCCACTCTTTCACTTTACGCACTCCTAAATGGCGAATATATAAAACTGCGCGGATTTGACAGCGCTGATTTTGATGCTTTGCACAGTTTTGACATAATTTACGGCAATGCGGAAGACCTCCAAAAAAACAGCGACAACGTTGTCGTGTCCAAAACCACAGCGGAACATTTTTCACTTGACATAGGTGACGCGTTCACAGTTTCATTGGGTGGGAACAACGCCACTTTTTATATAGCCGCGATATGCGACGACACGGGATATTTTCTAAATTCCGAACCATACACCGTTATCGGTTCGTGCCATGGAGGAGTGGCAAGACTTATTGTCGGCGCAGGCTATGCGGTCTACAACGAAATTTTTATTAAAGCGGCAAAGAACGCGGATGTTGACAAATTGATTTTGAGTTTATCCGGGTTGGAAGTTTGTGAAAACATGCTTGTCGAACGTTCAAAGGATGCCGGATACATTTCAACTCAAGCCGATTCTATGACTGCTCCAGTTGTTATTTCGGGCTTGGGCATTGTCGTCCTTGCAGTCGTTAGTATAGTCCTAATCTTTTTGATGAGCGTCAACGACAAGCGCGAATACATTTCTAAAATGACGGTTAACGGCGCAACGCGCAAACAGTTAATGGGCATATTCCTTTTGGAAACGTCGATTCTTGCTTTTGCGGGCGCGGTGTTGGGTTCACTAGTTGCAAGCGGCGTTTTTGTGCTGATGCTGAAAACAACGCTTTCAAGCACGATAACTTTCAGCGTATCAGCGCTAAAACTCTTCGCTGCGGCGGCGTTAGGTGTTGTCCTAGCCGTATGTTCGGGTCTTGCTCCTCTTCTTTTGTCATTCCGCTCAACTGCCAGAGAAAACGAATTGTCGATTGAGAGGAAACCTTTATCTTCTTTTATTTTGCCGATCGTTGTGATAGTGACAACGATAATTACGTTTACGGTGGAAATTTGGGTGGACAGCGCAAAAGGCGTTTTGTCACTTATAAATGTGTTGCTGCTCCTTTGCGCGACAGGCCTAAGCGTGCCTTATATCATTCACGTTGTGGCTCTCATAATCAAAAAATCGTCTATCCCGACTGTAAAGATTTCGGCAAACAACATTGCAACCGACCGTCGCAGCGGCAGAGTGGCGAGTATGCTTACGGTTGGCATGACTGTCACAATGATGCTCTTTATGTCCTATTCTTTGACGACAACTATTTTCACGTCGTATTTGAGCGATTTTGAAGATATGGTGCTTGTCACAAACGTGCCGTCATCAATAGCCGAAAGCCCCGACGCCGACGGGATTGCGTCCGTTGAGGGAGTGAAAAGTGCCACGCCAATGATTTGGAGACAAGGGAAGATTGACGTTGTCGAAGGCGGAAAAACTATCAACATACTAGGCTCCAAAGATGCTCTAAACGTGCTCGATTTTGCATATTTAACCGAAAAATCAACAGTGGTAACCGCACTAAACAGCGACGAAAACTGCGTTATACTCGACGTCGCCATGCAAAAACTGTACGGCGTGAACGTCGGAGATACAATAAATTTGACGATTGACAATAAAACCCAATCGCTGAAAGTGGCGGGCATTGTATCACACAGGCTGTTCAGCGGAAATTATGCGATTATATCTTTGTCAACTCTAAATAACGCTTTTGGCGCAGGAGCCGATACCGTGCTTGTTGTGGCAACCGACGACACTTCGCTTGTCGCCGAGCGCGTGCGCTCCGTCTATGCGGAGAAAAATTATTACGCTGTTGAGGCGCTTACCGCCTATAAATGGGATGCCGAAGCACTAAACGCGGTGTTTGACCTTGTGGGAAACTTTGCCATAATGATGGCAGTCCTTGTATTCCTCGTTTTGATTTCAGGCGCTCTTGTTGCGCACGGCAACTCTGTTAGGACACACTCGACGCTGCTTGCTGCAGGTATGTCAAAACGGCGACTCTTGGCGTCGGAAACAGCGGAGTATGCTTTGCTTGCCGTAGTATCGTTTGTGTTGTCGTTTGAAGTATCTCTTGCGCTGACATATTCTCTTATCGGCGCGCTAAGATTGTTTGGCTTGTACTTTGAATTTATGTACCGTGCATGGATCGTTGCAGCCGTCGGCGGTGGTATGACGTTTGCCTATTCCGTTCTGCCCTTGATTTTGGGGTTCAAACGGAGTTATAATATGAA
>CAYJCS010000125.1:0-4483 GCA_964368715.1 uncultured Bacteroidaceae bacterium
GGAGTGCCGATTATAGGCACCGACGTTGAGGCAATACAAAACGCCGAAGATAGGGATTGTTTTGAAAAGATAATGGAAAAGTTGAACATTCCTCAACCCAAAGGACAGGCGGTGTTCACGGTGGAAGAAGGACTCAAGGTTGCCGAAAGGATAGGCTATCCTGTGCTTGTGCGCCCCAGTTACGTACTAGGCGGCAGGCAAATGCAGATAGCGTCCAAACCGGACGCACTAAAAAGGTATCTTAAATCCGCATCCGCGCTTGAAACGGGGCATGCCATTCTTGTTGACAAATACATTTTGGGCAAGGAACTTGAAGTGGACGCAGTTTGCGACGGGGTGGACGTATTTTGCCCCGGCATTATGCAGCATATCGAGCGCACGGGCGTGCACAGCGGCGACAGCATAAGCGTATATCCAAGTTTCTCCGTCAGCGAAAAAGTCAAGGAAACAATCATTGATTACACAATCAAACTGGGGCTTGGCATAGGCATTATCGGGCTTTATAACATTCAGTTTATCTGTGATCGCAACGACGACGTTTACGTAATTGAAGTCAATCCGCGCTCCAGCCGCACCGTGCCTTTTATTTCTAAATCATCGGATTATTCACTTGCGGACATAGGCACAAAAGTTATGCTTGGAATATGCCTTAAACAACAGGGATTTACTGAAGTATGCCCAAAGCGCGACCCGAACAAATGGTATGTCAAAGCGCCCGCATTTTCGTTTTCCAAAATTCAGGGGATGGAGGTTTATCTCTCTCCCGAAATGAAATCCACAGGTGAAGCGATAGGCTACGACAAGCAAATGAATCGCGCGCTTTTTAAGGCGCTAAAAGCCAGCGGAACAAACGTGCAAAATTACGGCACTGTGTTTGTGACCGTGGCAGACAGCGACAAAGATAGTTTCTTGCCGGCGGTGAGGCGTTTTTACAAATTAGGATTCAATATTCAGGCCACGGAAGGTACTGCGGAATATCTGAAAGCCAACAACATACGAGCAAAGGCGATGAAAAAACTGTCGGACGGAAGCGAAGAAATTTTGGACAGTTTCAGAAAAGGACACGTCACATACGTTATAAATACGCGCGATTTAGACGAAGAGAGCACAAAGCGCGACGGATATGAAATCCGCCGTTGCGCCGTTGAAAACAACGTCACGCTGTTCACCTCGCTTGACACCGTGGGCGCGTTGCTTGACGTACTCGAAGAGACGACGATGCCGGTTTCAGCAATAGGTGACAGGCAATGATAAAAAGCATATACGCCGTTGAATATAACCGCGAACTGGCACCCTATACTTTTCGTATGCGGCTTGAAGGCGACGCTTCGGCATTTGTCAGTCCGGGGCAGTTTGCGGCGGTTGCACTTGAAGGTCGATATCTACGCCGTCCTTTTGCCGTGTGCGACTGGGACGAAGAAGGCTTTGACATCATCTACAAAGTCGTGGGTGACGGCACTGCGCAGATGTCCACTTTAGAGCGCGGCGATATGCTTGACGTCCTTACGGGGCTTGGAAACGGATACGACACTTCTCTTGTTCCGAGCGGCGCGGTGCTTGTCGGCGGCGGTGCGGGCATACCCCCGTTGTACGGGCTTGCAAAAGCGTTGCTTGCCGAGGACAAGACTCCGTTTATAGCCCTCGGTTTCAACAAAAAAAGCGAAGTCTATTTTGAAAAGGAATTTAAGGATTTGGGAATAGAAGTCGCGGTATCGACAGTCGACGGTAGTTATGGCGTCAAAGGTTTTGTCGTGGACGCACTGCCAAAAAAATGCGAATACGCTTGTGCCTGCGGTCCCGAGCCGATGCTGAAAGCGGTTTATGAAAAATGCAAAGACGGGCAGTTTTCCTTTGAAAAGAGAATGGGGTGCGGCTTCGGCGCTTGCATGGGTTGCAGTTGCAAAACAAAATACGGCGCAAAAAGGATATGCAAAGACGGACCCGTCTTATTAAGGGAGGAGATAATATGGTAGATACTTCAACCATTCTTTCGGGCTTGAAACTCGATAACCCAGTTATCCCCGCAAGCGGCACTTTCGGCTTTGGCAAAGAATTTTCCGAAATATACGATATAAATATTCTCGGCAGTTTTGTGACAAAAGGAATAACGCTATACGAGCGTTTTGGCAACGAAACACCGCGCATTGCAGAATGCCCCGCAGGCATGCTAAACAGCGTGGGGCTTCAAAACGACGGCATTGAAAATGTGCTGAAAAGGCAGTTTGTAGAGCTGGAATCATACTTTAAAAAACCTGTTATTGCAAATATAAGCGGTTTTAGCGTCAGCGAATACGAGCAAGTCGCCGCCGCAATTGACGGTGTGGAGCAGGTGGGAATTATCGAAGTCAACGTATCTTGCCCCAACGTAAAGCACGGCGGAATGGCTTTTGGAACGGATGCCGTGGCTTTAAGCGAAGTTGTGCGAGCCGTCAAGGGCGCAACCAAAAAGCCCGTGTATGTCAAACTCTCGCCAAACGTCACAAGCATAACCGATTTGGCACTTGCCGCGCGTGACGGCGGAGCGTACGGGCTTAGCCTTATTAATACACTACTCGGTGCAAAAATTGATTTGAAAACGAAAAAATATGTGTTAGCAAACAAATTCGGGGGCTATTCCGGCCCGGGCATTTTCCCGATTGCACTGCGAATGGTCGCCGAGTGTTACTCTGCCACCAAACTGCCGATTATGGGCATAGGCGGTGTAAGCAGTGCGGAGCAGGTTTTGGAAATGATGCTCGCAGGCGCATCTGCCGTGCAGGTGGGTGCGGCCAATCTGGTCAATCCATATGCATGCAAAGAAATTATCGAAGACTTACCGAGAGTTATGCAAAAATACGGTGTGGAGCGGCTGAGCGATATTATCGGCGCGGCCGAATTTTGATAGGTGTAAAATGGCAAAAGACGTGATAATTGCGCTGGACTTTTCCTCCCTTAATGAAACATTGTCCTTTTTGGATAAATTTGATGAAGAAAAACCGTTTGTAAAAATCGGGATGGAACTCTATTATGCCGAGGGTCCGAAGGCGGTCAGAGAAATAAAGGCAAGAGGACATAAAATCTTTTTGGACCTTAAACTGCACGACATTCCGACAACCGTCAAGCGCGCAATGGCAGTGCTGTCCTCATTGGACGTGGATATGACAAATCTCCACGCAGGGGGCGGTATTGCGATGATGAAAGCCGCGGTGGAAGGATTAACAAGAGCGGACGGCAGCCGTCCGATACTGATTGGTGTCACACAATTGACGTCGACGGACAAAAGAACACTCAACGAAGAATTGTTAATCCGCGGCGAAATGGAAGACGTAGTAAAAACGTATGCTCAATATGCTCGTGAAGCGGGGCTTGACGGCGTCGTATGTTCTCCGCTTGAAGCGGCGGCCGTACACGAAACCTGTGGCGAAAACTTTTTTGCTGTCACTCCGGGCGTGAGATTTTCTGACGGCGAAAAGGGAGACCAGTCGCGCGTCACAACTCCCGCAAAAGCAAAGCTAATAGGCAGCGATTTTATTGTGGTAGGCAGGCCGATAACCGCATCGGGGAATCCCGTTGAAGCATACAGAAGAGCAAAAGAAGAATTTCTTGGATAAGCATCAGCCCCATAAAAAGGAGAAAATATGAACGAACAGAGAGAAATTGCAAAAGGACTGTTGTCAATTGGAGCCGTCTTTTTACGCCCCGACGAGCCTTTTGTTTGGGCAAGCGGCATAAAAAGCCCGATTTACTGTGACAACCGACTGACGCTAACTGCGCCCGCAGTCCGCACCCAGGTTGAAAACGGTCTTGCGGATTTGATAACGAAACAGTATCCCGAGTGCGAAATTCTTATGGGAACGTCCACGGCGGGTATTGCGCATGCGGCGATAGTCGGTCACATTCTCGACATGCCGATGGGTTATGTTCGCGGCGGAGCCAAAGATCACGGCAGAGCAAACCAAATCGAGGGAGAACTTTTGCCGGGGCAAAAAGTTGTCGTTGTCGAAGATTTGATTTCAACGGCAAAAAGCGTGTTGGACGTTGTGAACGTGCTTCGAGATGCAGGCGCCGACGTATTGGGCATTGTCAGCATCTTCACTTACGGAATGAAAAAGGGCATTGACTCCATGGCGGCGGCAAACGTCAGAAACGAAAGCCTCTGCAATTTGGACTTGCTTTTGGACACGGCGGTTGAAGAAAACTACATTAAGAGAGCCGACAAAGTCAAACTTACGGCATTCCGCGACAACCCTACGGACGAAAGTTGGATGAACGCATAGCAAGTTTATACTATAAATATTGAGTGATGAAGTGCGCTTTTGCGCAGGAGGACGACAATATGGCAAATACGGTAAGACACTTAATTGACGTGAGCGACCTATCTGTCAAAGAGATAGACGGCATAATTGATGTTGCCGCCGATATTATGGACAATCCTCAAAAGTATGCCCACGCGTTGGACGGGAAAAAGATTGCCACGCTGTTTTTTGAGCCGTCAACGAGAACA
>CAYJCS010000126.1:0-4461 GCA_964368715.1 uncultured Bacteroidaceae bacterium
GAAAAATCGAAAAGGCCAAAGCCTTAAATGCTCACAAACTTACAATGCCGTTGAAATTCGGTATTAACGGCTAAATTTTCTCAAACAAAGTTATCCATATTTCGACATTGTATTCAACCCGATTTTTCGGATTATTTTTAAGTTAAATTTTTTCAATTTTTTCCATATAAAATGTTTTTTAAAATGAATATTTTGGGTTGCTTTAGCAACTTTTGTGTGTTAAGATATTAAAGCTATTGCTTATTGTTAATGATTTCGGTTACAAACGACTAATGCGGTAGCCTAAATTATATTACCGTCCGACTTTGCTAAAGCTTAGAAGGAAAATTTGGAGGAAATATGTCAAAGATCAATCTGACCACAGTGGCGTTCAAAGGCACTGCCGAACAAGAGAAAGAACTCCGCACGATGCTCGCCAAACTCAAAGGTGTACCCGGCTCCACTATGCCGGCACTGCAACAGGCTCAGGAAATTTACGGTTATCTTCCCATCGAAGTCCAGAAAATCGTGGCGGAAGAACTTGGCGTTTCTTTGGAAGACGTATTTGGTGTAGCCACTTTTTACAGCTGGTTTTCTCTGAACCCTGTCGGTGAACACGCAGTTTCTGTTTGCCTTGGCACAGCGTGCTACGTCAAAGGCAGCGGTGAAATTTTTGAAAAAGTAAAAGCGGAGCTTAAACTGCCAAACGGCGGCACGACTCCCGACGGCAAATTCTCTGTCAACGCAACTCGCTGCATCGGATGCTGTGGTCTTGCCCCCGTCATGGTAATAGGCGACGATACATACGGCAAGATGACAACGGACAGAGTGCCCGAAATTATAGCAAAATACCGCTAAAAGGTCATTTACGGGAGAAAAAATGAAAATTTCTGAAATCGCAAAGATCGTTGATGGCAGTATAATATGCACAGCCGAAAAAGCAAACGAAGAGGTTAAAGCTGCGTTTGCCTCCGACATGATGAGTGACGTTTTGGCTTTTGTGGCAGATCAAGGTTTGCTTTTAACAGGCCTGACAAATCCGCAAGTCGTACGCACCGCTGTTATGATGGATATCGATTGCATTGTTATAGTGCGCGGCAAAAAGCCCGACAAAGTCATTATCGACCTGGCGCGTGAGAATGACATCGTGCTGATAACAACCGCTTTGGGTATGTTTGAAAGTTCAGGTAAATTGTTTGCCGCAGGCTTGAAAGCGTAAATATGGCGCAGTTCATACATCAGGAGTACTTTGTCGCAGGAAACAACTTTTCCTCGGCAGGCAGCGCTTCGGAAGCAGTCAAAGCAACGCTCAAAAAGATGGGTGTTAAGGCTGCGGATATACGGCGGGTTGCCATAGCAATGTACGAAGGGGAAATAAATATGGTCATTCACGCCGGAGGAGGCGTGGCAATCACCGACATATACTACGACCATATCGACATCGTTTTATCTGATAAAGGCAAGGGAATAGAAGACGTTGAACTTGCGATGACTCCCGGCTATTCCACCGCACCGGAAGATGTGCGCGCTCTGGGCTTCGGCGCAGGAATGGGCTTGCCGAACATGAAAAAATACACCGACGAGTTTGATCTTCAAAGCACAGTCGGTTTGGGAACTACGATAAGAATGAGAGTTTACTTCGATTGAAAGTAAGCCAAGAACAAGATGGAAAAGACTGAACGCAAAATCAGATGCATACTTGACGAAAAGGCATTACATACGGTTATGCTCGACCCTGAAAAATGCAAGGGCTGCGTGACTTGTATGCGCCGTTGTCCGACGGAGGCAATTCGAGTGCGTGACGGAAAGGCGAGCGTAGATTACGAGCGCTGTATCGGTTGCGGCGAATGTGTCCGTTTGTGCCCGCATCATGCAAAGCTTCCATCTCACGATTCTTGGGACAGTTTGAACGATTTCAAATATAAAATTGCTCTTCCTGCACCCTCGCTTTACGGACAGTTCAACAATCTCGACAGCGTGGATTATGTCACAAACGGACTTTTGGCAATTGGCTTTAATGAAGTTTATGACGTAGGCAAAGCTGCGGAATATATAACAGGCGTTACAAAAATTCTTTTGGACCAAAACGCTGTAAAAAAACCGGTTATTTCAACTGCTTGTCCTGCCATTGTGGAGCTTATTATGATGAGGTACCACAATCTGACAGAAAATCTTTTGCCCGTTATTGCACCTGTTGATCTTGCGGCAAAACTTGCAAGAGAAAAGGCGATTGAAAAGGGAATAAAAAAAGAAGATATAGGAATTTATTTTATATCTCCGTGTCCTGCAAAAGTTTTTGCAATCAAAATGGGTATCGGCGTCAACTATCCTTATGTTGACAGGGTGCTGTCCGTTTCGGATGCATATATGCGCCTTGTGCCGGCCATGAACAATTTGAAAGATATTCAACCTTTGAGCAAAATGAACTCAATGGGCTTGGGTTGGGGCGTTTCAAGAGGTGAGGCCAACGCTACTTTCCGTGACAAAACCATAGCGGCGGACGGCGTGGAAAACTGCGTTGATATTTTAGAATCTCTTGAAGACGGAAACCTTTCGGATATAGAGTTCATTGAACTTAACGCCTGCACGAGCGGATGCGTCGGCGGTGTTATGAACGTTGAAAATCCTTTCGTAGCGCGCAGCAGAATGCATTCACTTATGCGCAAGTTGCCATCAAATCCCACACAACTTGCCGATTTGGGCAAGGGTTTGGATTATTATATGTGGGAACTCAACCCAATGGTCAAAGACGTTTTTGTGCTGGATTCAGATCGCATCAGCGCTATGAACAAACTGATAGAAATCGAAGGCACAATGGCAAATCTGCCACTTGTGGACTGCGGTCTTTGCGGTGCGCCGAGTTGCCGCGCCTTTGCCGAAGATTTGGTGACAGGCGTCATAAACAAAGATACAAAATGTCCCCGTCTTGTCGAAGACGAGAAGAGGAAAAAGAAATGACCGTAAACAGCCTTGCCTCACTCATAAACGCAAAAAGCATAAATCTTTCGGAGCCGGACAGAAAAATCACTTCGGGCTATGCGGGAGATTTCTTAAGTTTTGTGATGGGCAAAGCACCAGCCGACTGCGTATGGTTCACTGTTATGAACAACGTCAACGTTTGCGCCGTTGCGACGCTGGCGGAAGTATCCGCGGTTGTCTTGTGCGAAGGCGTGCAGCCTGACGAAAATCTGCTAAATAAAGTTAAAGCTCAAAATGTCAATCTGCTGGTAACCGACCTAGACATTTACAGTGCCGCCGTGCGCGCTTCTGGCGAATTGAAATGAAATTCCGCTACGACCTGCACATACATTCGGCGCTATCGCCGTGCGCGGATAACGAAATGACTCCCGTCACAATAGTCGGACAGGCGAAACTGAGCGGACTGGACTTTGTAGCGGTTGCCGACCACAATTCCATAAAGAACGTGGAAGTGGCGCTGAAAGCGGGGGAGGCATACGATATTTCGGTCGTGCCTGCAATAGAATTGCAAACAAACGAAGATATACATCTGCTGTGTTTGTTTCCAACATACGCCGCGCTCAAATCGTTTTATGAGAGCATACGGTTCTCGACGCGCTTAAACCGCGAGGAAATCTTCGGTGAGCAACTGATAATCGACGAGGACGACAACGTTTTGGGCAAAGAAGATACTATGCTCCTAGACAGTGCGGACATATCTTCAGAGTCGGTTCCCTCGCTTGCAGGAAAGTTTGGCGGCGTGGCGATACCAGCTCACATAGATAGATATGGCAACAGTATGTTTGCAATCTTAGGCGACATAACCCAAAACTTCAAAGTTGTGGAACTCTCGACAAAAGCGGCCGAGGAGCAGATAGATTTTTGGAAAGAGCGTTTCAAAGTCATAGTGGACAGCGATTCGCACACTCTCGAAACCATATCGAATCAGTCTGAAATTGATTTGCCGAACCGTAGCGTTGAAGCCCTGCTTGACGCATTGAGGTAACGATATGCGAGAACTTGCGCTGAATATTCTGGACATCGTTGAAAACTCCGTAAAAGCAAAAGCTTCCATTGTTAACATAGACGTCATTGCAAAAGGGAACATACTGACCATCACCGTTGCCGACGACGGCTTGGGCATGGATGAGGATTTTTTGAAGAAAGTGGAAGACCCGTTCACCACGACTCGCACGACGAGAAAAGTCGGAATGGGAGTGCCGCTCTTCAAAATGGCGGCTGAAATGTCGGGAGGCACTTTTGACATCAAGTCAAAAAAGGGTGTCGGAACGACCGTGACGGCAACCTTTGAAATCGACAACGTTGACAGAGTACCTTTGGGCGATTTGGCGGATACTATGGTTGCTCTTATCAGCGACGAAGTGTCCACGGAATACGTCTTGAAAGTCAGCGTTGAAGACGAAATCTTTGTTTTCGACACAAGAGAACTAAAAGAACAACTGGACGGCGTGTCCGTCTGTGAACCTGAAATCTTACTTTTTGTAAGGCAAATGATAAAAGAAA
>CAYJCS010000127.1:0-4444 GCA_964368715.1 uncultured Bacteroidaceae bacterium
CCTCGTCGTCTTCAAGTTGGAAGAGCAGATAGAAAGCGAGCATTGCCATTTCTTCATCGGAGTAATTTAAGAAGAAACGGAGCAGCAGTTCCTTTTCTGTTTCGTCAAGTCCTTTTAGAACCGTTTTTGCCAATGCAGGGGTAAGATACTGCGCAAGCAAATTGGCCATCATCAACTCGCATTGCATATTGTATTGGCTAACCAGTTCGGCATATTCATAACTTGGGTCGAGAGCCGCCATGCGGTATTCGTTTTCCCACTTTTCATAACCGGTGACGTAACCTGCAACTTTGAACAGACACAATACGACTGAAGCGGTCAAAGGTGCGCCGCCCATCTGCGAAGAGTTGTAGAAGAACGCGCGGTTATATTTGCTCCAAGTTCCCGGTTGTCCGCTGCCGTCAACCATCATATAACTGTTGTCGGAAACGTGCTGTGCCAGATTGTCCATTGTGGTGGAAATTATCTGTTTCAGTTCGCTGTCAACTGGTCCTAAAATGTCGTAGGCGAGTTTGTACAAATATAGGTGTCCGATGATTTCGTCGGAACTGGTGTCGCCTTTGTATATGATGTCTTCAAGGTCGTAATTTTCGTCGTCGATAAGGTCAGTCCAAAGTCTAGACGGAATTTCGCCTGACGCATCAACAATATAGCCGCGAAGATTTTCGCCGTTGATGTAGTAGTAAGATTCGTTTTCGGGACGCTCGGATGCGCCGGTTGCGGTGCCGTTACCGTTGAACTTCCAGTGAACGTAACCTTTAAAATCTGACGTGCCTTCATCGGTGAATGAATAAGTTCTTGCAACGTAACCCTCAAGGTTGCGGGTGCGGTAAGCGTATTCGTCTTCAGAAGTGCGCGGATCTGTCCAATCTTCGTCAACGTAAGGGTAAAGATATTCGCCCGTGTTGTCAAAGACGTAACGTTTGATTGCGCCGGATTCTTGATAAGTTTCGTAAACGTAGTTATAGATGTCGGAAGGGCTCATGTACGGAAGGTTGAGCGAATAATCGCCGCCCTCGACGAGAGCTTCGTCGGACAAGAATCTGCCCGTTGCGTCGTCGCTGTTTCCGTTTGGTTGATATCTTACGTATGCTTGCACTGTGCCTTCTCTCATTGAGATGTTGGAAAGAAGGAGTACTGCTTCGGTTGCAATGGTTGCGCTATCTTTGGCTTCGGCAATCGCTTCGGCAGATGCGCCCGCCTTGACAAGCGACGCGTATCTCATAAGTTCGCCAGCAGCGTACATTGCCGTCCAAAGTCCGTCGTTGTCGCTTTCGGTGTGTTCCCAAACTCCGTCGTGATTGCTATCGTATACTTCGGATACCATGCCGCGGCGCGAAACGTATTCGGCAGTGGTAGCGGACATGATCCTCGCTTTCTCGACACCGGTCATGGCACGCATTTCAATGTGAGTCACGCCCTCCGTCATAACCGTCCAAATGCCGTCGGTGCTGTCGGGGATTATGCCTATGATTTTGCCGGTTGTGGTGTCTGCACCATAAAAGTAGCGGTCGCCCATAAAGCGCTGTTCTTTGTCTCTGTTCAGTGTGGCTGAATTGTCTGTTCTAAGAACGCCGTAATCGGTTATCGACCATATCACGCCAGCGTTTGTTGAGGCAGACTGGCACGCGGTTCCGTCTCCGCTTGCGGCAAGTAGCTTGACCGCTTCGGGGATTTCGGTGCTTGTTGCAACTTCCGAGGCAGGGTAGCGAGTTATGATTTTTTGGAGGTTGTCGCCTAGCGATATCGCGTTGCCGTTAAAATCTACTATTTTGGGAGAAAAATCAATTGCTTTTGACTTTTCTGTCACTTTCAAAATAGCAGAGTCTTTGCTTCCGTCGGATGTCGACGCCGAAACCATTGCAATGCCCGCCTTTTGAGCGGTGACTCTGCCCCAAGCGTCAACGGTTGCTATATCCGTGGGTGTCACGGACCACGTCATTTTTCTGTCGGTGATTGCCTCGGTAAAAGCGTAATCTACGGAACGGGAATCTCCCACTTCAAGTTCCCAACTTCTTGGGACTATAAGTCTGAAAGTACTTTCTTTTTCAATTTCTGTGTTGTCGCCCCTGTTGCAGGCGCAAAGTATCGTTAACGATAATAAAAGCAACAATGCGACTTGAATAAATCTGAAAACGGAGAAACCGCTGCCATTTTTCATTGTTACGGTTTTTTTCATAAAACTCCCCCTAATTATTTTTGTGGTTCAGCCATTAATACTTAAAAAATCCACATTACCGATTATACAACATTTCACGCGTGTTTACAACCGTCTATTTTGATAAATAATAATTGAAAGGTCAAGCCAAAAAAGGCAAATGTGTGCCGTATCGGTTTATTTTCATTGGAAACATCTTTGCAATTGCAAGCGCAACTCGATATTAAAGAAAACATATTGACAAAAATCAGCAAAAATAGCAATTAACTATTGAAATATCGCAGTCGCCATGTTAAAATATACAACGGTCAATAAAAAAATTTGGCAAGGAGAAAAATTATGGCAGATTTAACAAAAATCATCGCAAACAGCGACGCTTCTGCAGATTATATGATTGGTGAAATCACTCATATCTGCAAGGAGTTGCCCAAACGCAGTCCCGGTAGCGACGGCGAAAAAATGGCGTGCGAATATCTTTCCGATATTCTTAAAAAAGACTGCGGATGCGAAAGAAGCGACGTCGAAAGTTTCAAAGAAAATCCCGGTTCCTTCTACGGATGGATTTATATCACCATCACCTGTGCAATATTGGCGGCATGTTCCTTCTTCTTTGTGCCTGTGCTCGGAGTCATTCTGATTGCGATAGGCCTTATAATAATGGTGCTTCAGTTTGGTATGTACAAAAAACTTGTGGACAAACTTTTCCCGGAAAAAACAGGCACAAATTTGACTGCTGTCAAAAAATGCAGCGGACAAGTCAAAGGCAGAGTGTTCTTTAACGGACACCCCGACGCTGCTTGGAACTGGCCCGTCAACTGCAAGTTCGGCGGCGCGGTCTACGAAGGCCACATCCTTATTTCCGTTGTCGGCGCGCTCATTCAGTTTGCACTGTGCATCGCGGCAACCATAATGACAAGCAGTGCCGTTCCCGCATTTGACGCTATGAAAGCAGGCGGAATGGACGTTTTGTTCTATTGCGGAATCGCCGCGCTCGTTTTTGTACCTTTCCAAATCGGAATGTATTATATGTGGGATGAAAACACCGTCGTTGACGGCGCAAACGACAACCTCACCGCTTGCCTTATTTCCGTTGCGATTTTGAAGGCATTGCACGACGAGGGCATCGTCCTTGAAAACACCGAAGTCGGCGTTGTTTTAACAGGCTCGGAAGAAGCAGGTCTGCGCGGCGCAAAAGCCTGGTGCGAAGCACACAAGGGCGAATTTGACGACGTACCCACTTGGATTTACAGTTTTGACACCATTCACGATCCCAAATTCTTGATGGTCAACTACCGCGATCTTAACGGCACCGTAGCAGCCGATAAAGAAGTCAGCGACTCCTTTGTTGCGGCGGCAAACGAACTTGGCATCAAATGCAACAAGGGTATGGTACCTCCGTTTGGCGGAGCAACCGACAGCGCGGCATTTGCACAAGCCGGATTCAGAGCAACCGGCGTTACGGGTCTTAATCACGTTTTGGAAAGTTATTATCACACCATTCACGACACTTATGACAACCTCAACAAACAAGGTTTGAAAGATTGCTTTGCAATCGGCGTTAAGTGCCTTGAAAACTTTGAAAATAACGTTGCAAAATAAAACCAATAAAAAAGACGGACGTCCGTTTTCGGACGTCCGTCTTTGTATGTAATTTTTAGCACAAACACAGTGTATTTGGTCGAAATTCAAGTTAAACAGTTGATTTGAGTGATACTATTTGTGTGAGACTAATTAACTACAAAACATAGTCATTATTTTGGTCGAAACCAATGAACATTTTCAAAGCATAGCAGTTGCTTTGAATAAAAAATCAGAAATTTAGGGAGAAAATATGAAAAAAACACTTGCTATTTTGTTGATACTAGCCGTTGTTATGTTGACGCCTGTGGTATTTACCGCTTGCGACGACGATTCATACGACCCGACACCGACTCCGTCCGAACCCGAGTTCGACCTTGCCGCAAATGAGGATTTATATGATTCAATCATTACTTCGCAGGAAACCTATTTGAAATCCTTGCAGTTGAATAACGGTGCCATATGCAAATGGAGCCCCGCATCTACAAATCTGGTGAATCCGTATTTTGCCTGCTTTGCCGCTCTCGCGCTTTTGGAAAATCCAAATAATGCCGCTACCGTCAAACGCTATTGCGACTGGCATTTTTCCGCTCTCAACAAGACGGAGGATGCAATCGGCGGAATTTACACAATATATGATTACAACGTGAACGGAGAAACGCTTACCTCCACAAACGATTACGACAGCAGTGACAGTTATGCGGCACT
>CAYJCS010000128.1:0-4414 GCA_964368715.1 uncultured Bacteroidaceae bacterium
TTTGTTAAGAGCCCAAGCCGATAAAACCGCAGACGACCAAAACTAACAATATTACGCTTAAAAAATAAAACAAAAACCACTCTTTCGAGTGGTTTTTTATACCTAAAATTCAATGCATTTTTTAATGATAAAACAATGCGTTGGTTAATTTTCAGTTCACTTGCAGGCTTCGGCAAGAGCGTCTTCGTCTGCTTGCACGTCTTTTTGAGGTTTTTCTATATTACGCATAATGACAAATTTGTCCATCAAGAACATGATAACCCAACTGAGGAACGAGCCGATAAGTTTTGAAATGGTGAGTCCCGCCGTCGCTCCGACTGCGGCGCCCAATACTTGTCCAAGCGCTCCCGCAAGCCAAGTGCTCAGAAGTATGATGGCAATGACGGTTATGACGTACATTATCGCGCTGAAAACTATATTATTATTTGCATTGAAGGTTTTTTTGCGGTTTATTGTGAATGATATTATTTCCGCTACGCACTTTGAACCGAGCATTGCAATAAATCCGGCCAATCCAAACGCCGCGTCTTTGCCGGGCAGATAGTGGAAAAGGAACCAATCAAATTTTTGATCTCCGCAAGTTTTCATCAAACTGAATTGCAATATATACATCGTTGCAAATTCCGCAACAAACGCAATGCAGCTGATAAGTGTAAATTTAATAATTTGAAAAACGTTTTCGTGACGATGCAAAAATGCTTTGAATTTGCCCTTAAAGTTGGTCGGCGGCTCTTCCGCTCCGGCGTTTGCCGCGCTTATTTCGGCAACTTCTTGCAAAATCTTTTTTTCATCGCAAGATACTTCTGCTTTAATATCCTCTGACATAACAATCTCCCTTTGGTTCAGATAAAATTATTATAACAAAACCACCCTAGTCAGTCAATAATAAAAGCGATTTGTTGACATTTAGACGGCGTTGTGTTAAAGTCTCGCTATCTGTTTATACGTATCAAGCGCCTGCGCGCGCACACGCTAATCATTAAACAAGCGGAGTATTATGGAAATTTTTATCTGCATACTGCTTTTAGGTGTCGGTCTCTTGCTCATTATCAAAGGCGGCGACTGGTTTGTTGACGCGGCAAGTTGGATTGCAAAAGTATCCGGTGTCCCGACATTTGTAATAGGTGCCACTATTGTGTCCATTGCAACAACCCTGCCCGAAATTTTGGTGTCGTGCATATCATCCGCTCAAGGCAGTGTGGATCTTGCAATAGGCAACGCCGTTGGCTCGGTCAACTGCAACGTGGCACTGATTATGGCACTGTCCCTTTTTTGTATGCCGGTCAAATTCAAAAGAAAAGACTATTTGCCAAAGGCACTTATTTTGCTTGCGGCAATATCACTGTTGTGGGCGTGCAGCTCAAGCGGAAGTTTGGGACTGGGTTTGGCCTTTGTGGTACTTGCAATTTTTGTCGTGTTTATTGTCGAAAACCTTTATGCCACAAAGAAAAACGCCTCGGCACCCTTGACCGCTGCCGATACGATAAAAATTGATGAATACAATCATGTTTCTTTCGACACGGATTATACTTTAAACGCCGACGGAACAGTCAGCGGAAAACGCAAAAGAACAAAACCCGAAAGCAAAGAAATCGTCAAATACGTTCTGCTGTTCTTGCTTGGCGCAGGCGGTATTGCAGGAGGAGCGATATTGCTTTCAACCTACGGCGAAAAACTTGCTCTGCTTTTAGGCGTGCCTTCGGGCATAGTGGGCGTAACAATCATTGCAATAGGCACTTCCTTGCCGGAACTCACCACAACGATTATAGCCATATCCAAAAAGAAATCCGAGTTGTCGGTCGGCAACATCATTGGTGCAAACATCATAGATATAAGTTTGATACTGCCGATTTGTTCTTTCATTTCCGGCGGTACGCTGCCGGTGTCGGCTCAAACTTTGGTCATAGACTTGCCCTTCTGCCTTGCCGTATCCGCTCTTGCGCTCGTGCCTGCACTTATCAGCGGAAAATTCCACCGCTGGCAAGGCGCAATGCTCCTTACCGGTTATATCGTCTATGTCACTTTGCTTGTGCTTAACGTGCTTGGTAATATATCTCTTTTTTAAAAACTCAGAGCTAAATTACGGCATAATCAAGCAAGACATATAATTGAAGAAATTCAAACAAAATCAATATAAAGAAAATCAATTACGATATAGGAAATACAAAAATAAAAACGGAGCGCTTTTTGCGCTCCGTTTGTTTTTCATTTTACAAATTTAACGATATATAATTCGACTATATGCTTGTCGGCATTTCAAAATGCGCTGCGCCGTAAGTGTATGTGGCACTGTATTCAAATCCATCAGATTCCGATACGGTTATCTTTGATATTGTGTTGTCGGGCGCTATGGTAACGGTAATGTGGCCTGTTACGTCATTGTCCGCATCATCGTAGGAGTAACTGATGTAAACTTCCGTATATTTAACTTGTTTTTTCTCAATAAATTGCTTTCCGCTGAAAGTCGGCTCCTCGCAATATTCCAAAATGGATTCAATATAATTTCTTCCCGTGTAGATTCCGCAGTCTGTGCAAAGATTATTATAAAGAGTGTTGCCTTCCGTGTCCTTGAGTTCGTCGTAACCGCTGTTTGTGACGACTCCGTCCGTAGTCACTTGATACAGATGCATAATTTTGGTTTTCTTGGTATATCCGTCGTAGGATTGATATGCTTTTATATAGCCGACGTAGTATTCGGTCACCGTTGTAACGTTATCTTCAACAACCGTTTTGACGCTATGGACAATAGGGGTTTCCTGCATTTTATTTAAAGAAACATAATCGTTGTCCATGCAAAGTGTTGCCGTACCGCTTTCGGTGACGTCTCCGTCATTTAACGTATATTCCGATGTAAAATCCGTATCGTTTCTGCCAAGAATAATAACGCCTGTTTGGTCGTTCATGAGCAATTCGTAGGCAGATGCCGAATCTATATCTTTGGTTGTGACTTTATTGCAACCCGCAAAGGAGAACAAAAGCACAAGGGCCAAAGCGATACACAATATTGTAGAAAGAGATTTTTTCATAAATCCTCCATACCGATAACTATGAAATTATCGAGTTAATTATACTACTAGACGTTTTCTTTGTCAAAGGCCTCGGCACAAGCAATCGCAATGTCCAGTCCCAGAGCAAAACTCTTGGGTTTTAGGGCATCCGGGACGTCGCGGCGGTTGTGGTAATACGGTGCGTATTTTGGGTTTTGCCCTGCGATGCATGCAGCTTTTACTCCGCATTTGCAAAACGCCGCGGAATCGGACGCGCCAAAAGGCACCGTTCCGTGCGGCAAAGGGTGATTGACGTCAGGATCTGAACACGCTATGTCCATCAGTTTGACCACTTCGGGACTGTTTTTGACCATGCCCGTCATATCGCGGTGGTATATTGTGAAATAGTCATAATCGGTGAGCGTATCAAAACTGACAACGTAAGTTTCAACGCTCTTCCATTCTTCTTCGTGCTTTTTAGACCAAGCGGTCGCTCCGCGCAAACCTGCTTCTTCACTGCCGGTAATCAGTGCGCACACTTCGGTGTTTTCAAACTGTATTCCGCTTTCTTTTAGGCATTTAAGCACACTGATAGCAGCAAAGCAGCCGGTAAGATTGTCGTTTGCGCCGGGAGAAAGGTGTTTAAAAGTGCAAACAAAAAACAAGCCGATATAGGCGACAACTGTTATGCAAGAGAAAATTATTGACCAAAGCGGAACGGCAGAAACAGTGAAGTTGTAGATAAAAACGCCGATTGAGACGAGCAGGCAAACAATGTCGATGACAAGGACGACAACCATCACTTCCTGACGTATTTTCATAAGCGTCCATTCATACGCACTGTCGGCATGACCGTTGAAGATTATGCGACGCTTAATTTCGCCCTTCGGCTCCAATTTGGCATAAAGGTTGCATGACATTGTAATGGGCAAATATTTGTCGATGAGCGGGATATAAAACAAAAACTCGCAAACGGTAACGGTGAGCGAAATCAAGGCAAACAGCAACGACACGATATTCACCGACACACTTACTGCATCGTCACCGATAAAATGCAAAAGTTGAATCAACGCACCAAAGATGAGCAAAACTCCGATAATTTTGGTAAACCCGACCAAAGCGTGGCGAGAAACCTTGAAATCTTCGATAACCGAACTGTCAGCCCAACCGTTAGAATCGATTTCAGACTTCATAAACTCTTCAGCTTTTCTTTCGGCAGGCATACCGGACTCTCTGGGTCCTATCTCTTCACAGATTCGGCGAATGGATTTCATTGAATAATCCACCGCTTCCGCTCGTTTTTCTTTCGTTACCAGCATAATTCTCCTCTTTTTTGCGCGCACGCGCTTCTAGTTAAACTTATGGTGAAATTGTAGCATAAACAACCCCAAATTCGTTAAAAAAACGCACTTCAACAACTTCGTATC
>CAYJCS010000129.1:0-4399 GCA_964368715.1 uncultured Bacteroidaceae bacterium
GCGGCAAAGTCATATTTGGAATACAGATTGGAAGGGATACCCTCGTTTAGCGTATAAAATACGACGGGCATACTATCCGCATTTGTCTCGGAAAACGACCATCGCACGTTGTTTGTGCCAAAATTCGGCGTTTCGAGAGTGGTGTTGCCGCTGTCGCCCGGATAAACTTCGTCTGCGAACAGATCAAACGTCTTTGACGAATCGGCAAAGTCAAAATCTCCTGCCTGCATAGTGTCAGACCAAGAATAATTTGCGCTCAACGCGGCGAGGGCAACAGAAGCCGCAGAGGTTGAGGCAATTAAAATTGATATTGCAATAACAGCAATTCTTGTAGCATTTCTTTCAAAAAATTCTCTCATAATTCTCTCCTTTAGTATTTTTTGTATTTATTTTAAAAATTCCTTATTTTTGTTCGCACCGCTTGTGAAGCATTCAACAAACGCAAAGATAGCAACAAGCGCGCAGATGATTTGCACGGAAGTTCGGTATTTATAAAGAAACGCTACCACGGTTCCGACAAACGGCACTTTACCCGTTGCCACGCCGACCACCATATCGCTCTTTAGAACAGAAATGGAATCTGAATCTTCAACAACGACATACTCTTTGCTTTCGTGATTCGATTTATGGTCCACAATACCTATCGCGTAGCCTTTTTCATAGGCATATACGATCTTGTCACCAACCCCATAATCTAAATTCGTATCCACTGTCAAAACACAGCAATCATAAAAATTTGCACCATTTTCGCGGCTAAGATAATAACCCTTGCCAAAAAAAGATGGAAAACCCGTTGAAAAAACAAAAATAATGTTGATTATCGCTATCGGAAAAACGAGCAATATGATGGTAACAGACGCTAAAAAGCGCATAGTATCGACCCGCGTTGAAAAGCGTTTTTTGACGATTTTTTTGCTCAGTTGCATTTTAGAAAAATGGTAAAACGTCCGTCACGGCGAGTACCGGATAATTTATCTTTTGCGCCGTCTCTATTGGGATTTTTACCGCGATAAAAATCTCAACTCTGTTCGTCTTTTTATTTAACTGATAACTTCAAATATTCGTCCACAAAGCCGTCCAATTCGCCGTCCATTACGGCTTGAACGTTACCGGTTTCGTATCCCGTGCGGTGGTCTTTGACCATTGTGTACGGACAAAAAACATAACTTCTTATCTGGCTGCCCCACTCGATTTTTTTGAGATTGCCGGAGATTAAGGCCGCTTCTTCTTCTCTTTCGCGCTCTCGCTTTTCTATAAGTTTGCTTCTTAACATCTGCATTGCCACTTCGCGGTTTTGGATTTGACTGCGCTCGTTTTGGCAAGCGACGACAATGCCCGTCGGAATGTGGGTTATGCGAATCGCGCTTTCTGTTTTGTTGACGTGTTGACCGCCCGCGCCGCTACTGCGGTAAGTGTCCACCTTTAAATCTTCGGGACGGATTTCAATCTCGCCGCTGTCGATAATTTCAGGCATAACTTCAAGTGAAGCAAACGAAGTATGACGGCGCGCGTTTGAGTCAAACGGTGATATTCTCACAAGGCGGTGCACGCCCTTTTCGGCTTTGAGATAGCCGTAGACGTTTTCACCTTCAACCAAAAAGGTTACGCTTTTGATTCCCGCTTCGTCGCCCGCTAGATAATCCAGTTCCGTCAACTTCCAGCCGCATCTTTCAACGTAGCGCTGATACATGCGGTACAGCATTTCGCACCAGTCCTGTGCTTCGGTGCCGCCTGCGCCTGCGTGCAACGTTAGGATTGCGTTCAAGGCGTCGTACTTGCCCGACAGCAAGGTCTCCAAAGTCAGTTTTTCCGTTCTTTCTCCAAGCGACTCAACAAGTTTATTGAGGTTTTCGTCCTCTTCGACGCTGTTTTCAAGTTCCACTATATCAACGGTTTCATAAGCATCGCCGAGTTCGTTTAAAAGATGCTCAAAACGGTGAAGTTTGGCTTTCAATTGGCTGATTTCTCTGGATACTTTTTGTGCGTTTTCGGTGTCGTTCCAAAAGCCGTCCGAATTTTGGACGCTTTCCAGTTCCGCAATACGGGCGCGTAATTTTTTTGGGTTAATGCCTTCATACGCGCACGTTAACTCTTCTTTGAGCGCTTTAAGATGATTTTTTTTGCTTTGATAATCCATATGGTCTATACAAAATTATTTGTTTTTCCCGCAACAGTTTTTATATTTGAGTCCGCTTCCGCAAGGGCACGGGTCGTTGCGCCCCACTTTGTCGGCCTTTGATACGACGGTCTTTGCCGCGGCGGCAATATCGCGCGCAACGGAGGCTCCGCCTTCCTCTCGTTTTTCGACTTGAATTTTAAGAAGTATCGAGGCCGTTTCGCTGTGAATGCGGCTCACCATATCTTCAAACATTTCCCAGCCTTCTTCTCGGTAGGCAATGACCGGATCACGCTGTCCGTATCCGCGAAGTCCAATACCTCTTCTGAGCGCGTCCATTGCGTCGATATGGTCCATCCATTTGGCGTCAACCGTTCTCAACAGTACAAGTCTTTCCATTTCGCCAAAAACAAATCCGTCGGCTTTAAGACGCTCAATCTTATCGTTGTAATCTTTGACCGCAACTTCCAAAACAGCTTCTTTGAGTTTGTAGACGTCATAACAAGAGCAAAGGTCGGGTGTCATAAGTGCAGTGCCCTTCGGCAGCATTTTTTGCTCCAGTGAACTGTTGAACGCATCGTAATCCCAGGTTTGGAAATCGGCCTTGTAGTCCGCATAAAAGCCGATAACTTCTTCGGCAAGCCCGTCAATCATATCCATAATCTGGTCGTGAACGTCAAGTCCGTCAAGCACTTTGCCGCGTTCTTTATAGATGATTTCACGCTGTGCGTTCATCACGTCGTCATAGGATAACACTTGCTTTCTTATGCTGAAGTTTCTGCCTTCGACAAGCCTTTGCGCCCTTTCTATCTGCTTGCTGACAATTCCGTTTGAGATAGGTTCGTCATCGGGGAAGCGCATTGTTTCGGCAATGGATTTAAGTTTGTCTCCTGCAAAAATTCTCGCGACGTCGTCTTCCATCGAGATATAAAAGCACGTACTGCCAATGTCGCCTTGACGGCCGCTTCGTCCTCGTAGCTGATTGTCTATACGGCGGCTTTCGTGGCGTTCCGTGCCGATAATGCGCAGTCCGCCTGCCTCGATAACTTTCTGTTTCTCTTCGTCGCACGATGCTTTAAAAGCGTTGAAGTGGTGCAGATAGACCTCTTTTGCGTCCTTTACGGCTTGATCGGTGTAAATATAAGGAGAGGTTGCCATTTCAATGACGTCAAGCGGGTAACCGTCCTTTTCCATTTTCTGCTTGGCTTGAAATTCGGCATTGCCGCCAAGCACAATATCCGTTCCTCGTCCTGCCATGTTCGTGGCGATGGTGACTGCACCGTAGCGTCCTGCCTGCGCGACAATCTCCGCTTCCTGCTTGTGGAATTTTGCGTTCAAAACATTGTGGCGTATGCCTTTTTTCTTTAACAGTGCGGACAGTTCTTCGGATTTTTCAACGCTGACAGTGCCCACCAAAACGGGCTGCCCTTTTTTGTGACATTCTTCAATGTCTGAAACTATCGCGTTCAATTTGCCGCCGATGGTCGTATAGATTTTGTCGTGCTCGTCGTGGCGTTGAGAGGGCTTATTCGGCGGTATTTGCACAACGTCCAAATAATAGATGCCCTGAAATTCCTCTTCCTCAGTTTTTGCAGTACCTGTCATGCCGGACAGTTTTGAATACATACGGAAAAAGTTTTGGAAGGTAATTGTGGCAAGAGTTTTGTTTTCGCTTCTAATCTGAACGTGTTCCTTGGCTTCTATCGCCTGATGCAGACCCTCGTTGTAACGGCGGCCTATCATAATACGGCCGGTAAATTCGTCAACGATCAGCACTTCGCCGTCGCTCACGATATAGTCGCGGTCGCGCTTCATCATATTGTGCGCTTTAAGAGCCTGCTGGATGTGATGATAAAGTTCCGTGTTGTCAAGGTCGGTAAGGTTTTTAATTTTGAAATAACGCTCGGCTTTTAATATGCCGTCGTCGGTTAGCATCACCGATTTTTCCTTTTCTTCTATGGTGAAATCGTCGCCTTCACGTAGCGTTTTTGCAAAGCCGTCCGCTTGTTTATAGAGTTCGCTGGACTTGCCGCCGCGCCCCGAAATAATGAGAGGTGTACGCGCTTCGTCAATCAAAATGGAGTCCACTTCGTCGATTATGGCAAAGTTTAGCCCTCGCTGGACTTTATCCGCCTTTCTGACGACCATATTGTCGCGCAAAAAGTCAAATCCCAGTTCGTTGTTTGTGCAATAACAAATGTCGCATTCGTATGCTTTACGCTTATCTTCGTTGCTCATTCCCGGCACTACGACTCCGACACTTAAGCCTAAGAAGCGGTGAAC
>CAYJCS010000130.1:0-4336 GCA_964368715.1 uncultured Bacteroidaceae bacterium
TTGCCGGCGGCAAGAAGGGTGATTTGATAGTGGTCACCCTTGAAAACGCAGGAGAGAACTTCCGCTGTAAGTATCGTTCTTTTGTCATCCACGCTCTTGATTTTGAGGTCTTCGGGACGGATGATGACGTCGATAGGTTCACCTTTATGGAATCCGCTGTCCACACATTCAAAAACGGTGTCGCAAAATTCAACCCTAAAATCGCATATCATAGTGCCGGAAAGTATGGTGCTTTCTCCTATGAAGTCAGCGACGAAAGCATTTGCAGGTTCGTCGTAAATCTTTTCGGGAGATGCAATCTGTTGAATGACGCCGTCGCGCATGACAACAACTTTGTCGGACATTGTCAGTGCCTCTTCTTGGTCGTGAGTGACGTAGATAAAGGTTATGCCCAGTTTCTCGTGCATCTTCATAAGTTCTAGTTGCATATCTTTTCTCATTTTCAGGTCGAGTGCGCCCAAAGGCTCGTCGAGAAGGAGAACTTGAGGCTCATTGACAAGTGCGCGCGCTATTGCAACACGTTGTTGTTGACCGCCCGAAAGTGAAGAAACGTTGCGGTAGCCGTAGTCTTCAAGGTCAACCATTTTTAATGCGTCGTTCACTTTTTCTTTGATTTCGGCTTTGGTGAGTTTGCGGAAAAGTTCCGCTTCTTCGCCCTTTTTGTTGGTCTTTGTACCGTTTGGGATTACTTTCAGTTTGAGGCCGAAAGCGATGTTATTAAAAACGTTAAGATGAGGGAATAATGCATAACGCTGAAAAACCGTGTTGACTTTTCTTAGATGCGGGGGAGTGTTTGTGATGTCCTCTCCGTCAAAAATAATTCTGCCGTTTGTCGGCATTTCAAAGCCGGCTATCATGCGCAGAGTTGTCGTCTTTCCGCAACCCGACGGGCCGAGCAAAGTCACAAATTCGCCGCGTTTGATGACCAAACTGGCGTTCTTTACCGCGTCGTTGTTTCCGTACGACTTGGTAAGGTTTTTCAACTGAATGATGGTTTGTTTGTCTGCTGTCATAGTTCTCCTTTGGATTCCGCTTTTATACGGCTATTTGTCCTTTTATCGTATACGGCGATTGCCGCTTATACCTTGTTAATTAGCGCGCGCTCACGTGCGCGCCTTTCTTATTTTGATTTGTTGCCGCTTCTTGTCACACTTTGCGTGTTGCTTGGCCTAAAACGTCGGGGGAGATGCCACCCAAAGCACCACGGCTTTTTCGGCGGTACGGTTCTCTAAGCTGTGGACTTTTGCCGACGTAAAATAAAACACCTCACCCTTTTTCACGATGTATGAGGCGTTTCCTATGTGCAAATGGATTTTTCCCGAAAGGACGTAACCAAACTCTTCGCCTTCGTGCGGGACGTCATCAGATAGCGACGTGTGGGGCATAATGGTCACTCTTATAGGTTCCATTTCGTTTTTTTGAGCGTTGGGAACAAGCCACTCGATTTTGTGGTCTTCCGCAACTTTTTCAATAAACTCCGCTTCGGTAAAAACAACTTTTTCCTCTATTTCATCGCTGAAAAATGCAGCGGGAGTTGTGCCAAGTGCCAAAAGTATGTCTTCAAGCGTGGCAATGGACGGAGAAGTCAGTTCGTTTTCCAGTTGCGAAATGTATCCTTTTGTAAGTTCGCATCTGTCGGCAAGTTCTTCCTGCGTCAGATTTTTTTGAAGGCGCAGTCTTTTTATCTTGATACCCAGTTCCATGATTTCCTCCTTACACGCTTCCCATTTGCCTTGCAGTTTAGCATTTCTAAACTTTTGCCCCTGTTTAGGCAAAAATGACTATAAGTTTAGCGAGTATCGCAATTATAAGTCAAAAGTTTAGTATTACTAAACAATTTTATGAAAGCATTATATAAATTTCAAAGTGCCTATGTCAACCTTTTTACCATACTTTTTAGATAAATTTTGAGAGCAGTTTAAAGTTGACAAAAAATGGTTTTTTGTGTAGAGTGAATATAAACAAATATTCTTTGGGCGGGTATATCCCGACCGGTGGTAATGCCGCTTCTAGCGGACAAGTCCAACAGCCCCAACAGCCGATGCGGTGAGATTCCGCAACCGCCTGTAAAGTCAGACTGGGAAAGAATTAAAATCGCGTACTTCCGCGATTTTTATGCGTATGTATATTGCGCAAATTTCCTTCGTTTGATAGTTCTCTCGGAGGTTTTTTTATGCACAAAGCCAAACTAAATATCGACGCCTTTTTGGGAGTGACGGACTGTCAAACAAAAACAAGCCGCAATGCCGTTATCGAAACGACAGCCGAAGAAACTGAATTAAACTGCGGTCGTTTTGTGAACGTAGTTGAAAATAAACAACCAAACAAAGAAATAATCGCATTAGCCGAAAAATCTTATGAGTTAAAAAGTATACCGGTTGACTCAGACTTAAAAATTAAATCTAAATCGCAGTTCAAAATGGCTACCCGTACAATTGCTTATACCGGCGTCTTGACGGCTCTTGTTATGGTTTTGACAACGTTCGGTTTTGGGGCGGGGCAGTTTTATTTCAATGTCGGCGACACGTTGATACTTATTGCGGCGGCAATTTTCGGGCCTATTCCCGCTATGATCGCGGGAGGGGTAGGGTCACTTTTTGCCGATATTATGCTTTACCCTGCCACAATGGTATTCAGTTTGGTTATAAAAGGCACCGAAGGCCTTGTTGCGGGATTGCTGTTTAAATTGGTAGACAAATACATAAAGAATAAAGCCATTTTATATATATCAAGCGCGGCTACGATGTTGTTTTCGACAATGCTTATGATGACGGGTTATTTTGTCTGCCAAACCTTTCTTTACGGCACTTATACAGCGGCTCTTGTCGCGCTGCCTTTTGACGCGGTTCAAGCATCGGTTTCAACTGCTCTTGCGTTTGTTATTCTGTATCCGTTAAAATTCATCGATTTCAAAAATAATCTGAAAATTAGATAGTTTCAAAAGTAAAAAACCGCATTTTATCAAAAAACGCGGTTTTTATTTTCGTATCTGGTTTAAATAATTTTTTGATTATTCTTCAAAATGCACAAGTTCTATGCCCGATTCTTTTATCAGTTGCATGCTGAATTCATCGGGGTAGGGATATTTGTAAACAATCTTTTTAATGCCGCTGTTTATGATAAGTTTTGTGCAGATGGTGCAGGGTTGATGAGTGACGTACAGCGTCGCGCCTTCAACCGACACTCCGAGTTTTGCCGCTTGAACGATTGCGTTTTGCTCTGCGTGGACAGCGTAGCACACTTCCGCTCGCGTTCCGCTTGCAATTCCCAATTTGTCGCGCAGGCAATAGCCTTTTTCTCGGCAGGTTTCAATTCCGCTGGGCGCGCCGTTATATCCGGTGGTTAAAATTCGTTTATCTTTGACGATTATCGCACCGACTGCGCGTTTTTCTCTTGCGCAACTCGTCCACGTGGCGACAAATTCCGCCATATCCATAAACCTTTTATCCCACTTATCCATCTTTCCTCCGTTTCAAACGCTTGCCGTTTTATCTTTCGTGCGACTTAATCAGTCACGCGCGTGTTTTATTTTTTGCTTTTGTGCGCGGTAAATAATACTTGCTTAAAGCGCACATTAATATTATCATACATCTATGCCTATCTCAACAATCTTTTCCATAAAAATGTAAATTTCGTGACACAAAGTGTTGACATCTGGCAGACGAAAATATAGAATGATAGCAATCAAGCACGATGAGTGCTAAAATTTAAATCAAAATTCGGAGGCAACAAAATATGAAGATCAGACCTTTGTTTGACAAAGTGGTCATCAAGGCATTGGAAAGCAGTGAAAAGACCGCAAGCGGCATAGTTTTGCCCGGTTCTGCGCAGGAAAAACCGCAACTCGCAACCGTAATCGCAGTGGGCCCCGGCGGCATAGTTGACGGCAAAGAAATCAAAATGCAAGTAAGCGTCGGTGACACGGTGCTTTACGGCAAATATTCCGGAAGCGAATTCAAAATCGACGGGCAAGAAGTTGTGATAGTCCGTCAAGCGGATATTCTCGCAGTTGTTGAATAAGGAGGTAAACTATGGCTAAACAATTTAAATACGGCGACGATGCAAGAAAGGCGTTGGAAATCGGCGTTGACACTCTTGCAAATACTGTAAAAATCACTCTCGGCCCCAAGGGCAGAAACGTAGTTTTGGACAAACCTTACGGCGGCCCGCTTGTCACCAACGACGGCGTAACCATCGCCAAAGAAGTGCAGGTTGCGGATCCGTTTGAAAATATGGGCGCAAGCATTATCCGCGAAGTGTCCACAAAGACCAACGACGTAGCGGGCGACGGCACCACCACAGCGGCGGTTCTCGCGCAGGCAATCGTGAAAGAAGG
>CAYJCS010000131.1:0-4335 GCA_964368715.1 uncultured Bacteroidaceae bacterium
ATACGCTAAACGAGGGTATCCCTTCCAATCTGTATTCCAAATATGACTTTGCCGCAAATTTGGCAGCCTATTATGTCAGTTTGCCCACAGCGGACAGCAACGCTTATATACTTTGCGACACTGTATCCACTGAGCCAACTGCTATTGCCGCAGGGTTGGACACGGGTGAAACGTTGTACTGGTCGTGGCCCCTAACGATATATTCCGACACAAACGGCACAGCCGCTACGGGTGAAAGCGTCACCGATTATGACAATTACAGCACTGCTCTTTGCGTCGCTACCTACGAAATAAACAATAATGTGATAAAGGGTTTGGATGGAAGTCAATCAATTATTAAACCTTTGATTTATGTAAATGGGTATAACGAAGGGTTTGTCGGTTTGGAATTGGGCAGTAACACACCAACTGCGAGTAACGGATTGCTCAAAATCGGAGAAAACTTGGTGCAGGTTTATAACGGAACGACTTTTAGAGAAGTAACATTGGATAGCAAACTCACCGCAAACGACTTTTATGTGGCGTTTGTATTTGAATCGGAATTGAGCGAGTATGTAAATCATTTAAACACAGCAGGCGTCACCAGCATAACGCGCCTTGATAACAATCTGTACAAAAAATCCGGCAGTGTGTTCGTCGCCGACGCATCCGGAAGCCGCGTCGCGCTTAAAATTGCACCCATAAAAATCAATGAAAAGGCAACTATCAGCGTCACGGTCACGGCAACGGTAACGCAGGCGTAAATTTGTTTATAGATAGAAAAGTCATAAAAGTCGTACGAACAGTTTATGTATTGTTAATATGAGAATAGTAAAAAACGGCGCGAGATCTGTCGCGCCGTTTTGTTTTGTTTAGTTGGTTTGTTTGATTATCAGTTTTTGGGAGGGATGCGCGTTTTGCATTTCGTGCCGAACAAGGTGTCGGCAACGTCCAATTGATTGGCAGAGCACAGACCATTCGCATTCAGCGCGCAGGAAGCCGAACACTGTACGATGCTGTCACACTTTTCGCCGTAAAATTCTTCACCTGCCTCCACGTCGGCAAAGGACTGCGCTAAAGCGCCGCCGTCACGCTTGATGCGGCTTGCGCATTTTGCGTTTTCTCCCACGGCAATTATGCCTGCAAGGCACTTGCATTTTATGTTATGTTCGCAATTTGAAGTTTTGCAGTCTATCTCTTTCATGCTTTCCTCCGAGTAAAATCAGTCACTTAACAGTGCCTCACGGATTAGTATTTCCAAAAAACCTATTTATACACAATTGAAAATTGCGGGCGCGTGTGATAATATAGGCAAAAGGAGATTACTATGAAAATTATTCTACTTGACGACGTGAAAGGTATCGGCAAAAAGGGCGAAATTATCGAGGCAAACGACGGTTATGCCAGAAATTTTTTGATAAAGCGCAAATTGGCGGTTGAAGGTAATACGCAAAATCTATACGTTGCCGAACAACGCAAAAAAGCCGCAGAAGCAAAAGCGGCGGCAGAAAAACAAGCGGCAGTTGATATTGCGGCACAACTTAAACATATCGTTCTTACCGTAAAGGCAAAGTGCGGCGAAAACGGCGGCAAAATGTTTGGAAGCGTAACGAGCGAAAATATAGCAAGCGCACTGCAAGAAAAAGGTATTTCATTAGACAAAAAGAAAATCGAACTCAAAGAGAATATCCGCGATTTCGGCAATTTTGAAGTGATTGTCAGAGTTTATCCGGAAATTACCGCAACTTTGAAGATTGAAGTGGTACGTGCTTAATGGCAAATTTCGTCACCTTCCTTGGCATTGACGATTACAAACTTTTGCAAGACGACAAAGGTTATCTTTTCAGTGCGGACAGCGTTTTATTATCAAACCTGGTCAAAATCGGGGCAGATGACAAGGTGCTCGATTTGGGTACGGGCTGCGGAGTTATCGCCACACTCATCACCATAAAAAAGAAACCGTTGAAAGCGGTTGGCATTGAGTTAAACGCAGACGCTTGCGCTCTTGCAAAAAAGAACGTAGAAATGAATAAACTGACGGACAGTATTGAAATAATAGAAGGGGACGTCAGAAAAATACGCGATTTGATCAAAGCGGAAAGTTTTGAAAGGGTGGTTTGCAACCCGCCGTATTTTGAAGCCGAAGAAAGCGGCTCTAAGACACAGAGGGCAACATCTCGCACTCAATCGGAAGGAAACATTGAAGACTTTGTGAAAGCGGCAGCGTATGCACTTACATTCGGCGGTGATTTTTCGGTTATATATCCTGCGTCAAAGATTACTGATTTGCTCTGCTCGCTACGTGCTAATAATTTAGAACCCAAAAGTGCGGTGTTGATTTATCCCAAATTATCTAAAGGCGTCGACACTGTCATCGTCACCGCAAGAAAGGGCGGCAAGTGCGGCCTTAGTTACGAAACGCTTATAGTTATGGACGAGGAAGGAAATTACTGTCAAAAAGTCAAGGAGTTGTATCGCTAGTGGCAAAACTATATATAGTCGGCACGCCGATAGGAAATCTTTCGGATATAACATTGCGCGCTCTTGAAACTTTAAAAAGTGCGGATTATATCGCGTGCGAAGATACGCGCCACTCGCTAACGCTTTTCAATCACTACGACATAAAAGCGAAACTCATCGCTTATCACAAATTCAACGAAAAGGAATGCGCCGAGAAAATTGTCGCACTCATAAACGACGGAAATAGCGTCGCTCTCGTGACCGATGCGGGTATGCCGTCGGTGTCTGACCCCGGTTCAGTTCTTGTTGCATTATGTCGAAAAATGGGGGTTGATGTCGAACTTATTCCCGGCCCGTCTGCCGTGACAGGAGCGTTCGCAATGTGCGGACTGCAAAGCACCGGTTTCACGTTTCTGGGGTTTTTACCTGAAAAAACGACAGATAAAGTGCGAGTTGTGCAAAATGCGGCAAAATCCGACTTGCCCATTGCACTGTATGTTGCACCTCACGACGTCAAAAAAACGGCGGCATTTTTGTATGAAGTTTTGGGCGACAGAAAAGTATTCGTTTGTCGGGAACTCACCAAACTTCACGAGAGTATAACCGAAACCTCCCTGAAGGATTTCGACTGTGTGGAAAAGGGCGAGATTGTTTTGATTGTGGATGTTTCCGACGTGAATGAAAATCCGCTGAACGCACTTTCTGTCGAAGAACATTTGAAAAGTTATCTTGATAAAGGCATGGACAAAAAAGAAGCGGTCAAACGAGTGGCTGCAGAGCGCGGAGTAAACAAAAACGAAATCTATCAAATAGCGCTTAATATCTAATGTCGTATTGACAAAAAACAACACAAAGAATAATAAACAACAACGCAAATTTAACGCCGACTTATATGCGGCGTTTTTTATTGAGCAAAAAGGACAAATTGTATTCTTTTTGAACTTTTTTCGACTTTGTTAAAGTGTTATCCTTGCGGCGGAGGTATGTATGGAAAGATGTGTAGGTTTGCCGCTTAGGTCTAAATGCAAAATAAACGGTTGTGATATATTTGCGGGGAAGGATATATTGCCCGCTTTGCCCGAAACGCTGAAAACTCTTTGTCCGGAAGGTGCCGTTGCGCTGTTTTATGACAGCGGCGTGACAAAAATCGCAGAGGCTGTGCGCGATTGTTTGCGAAAGGACGGAGTTTCGCTTTTTTGCAAAGACGTAAAAGTTGAAGGGGACGTGCCTGAATACATTCGACTCGTCCTAGGTGTCGGCTCGGGCAGCGTGGCGGAATTTTCCAAAGCGACGGCAAAGAAACTTAACGTGGACTGTGCTCTTTTTATTACCGCACCGTCCACGGACAGTTATTTGACTAACGGAGAATGTGTGAAGCACATTTATCTGGACGAAAAGATAATAAACGAATGCCCAAAACAATGTCTAGCGGCGGGCTGGGGAATTGCTATGTCGTCTTCACTTGCCGATTTTGAAGATTATTTTTGCCGCACGATATTGAACCAGCAGATACGTCGCCCCGTAAAAAACAAGACGCTTCCGCCGGACGCGACACTCTTGGATTTGGCATTGAGGCTTATTGAGGATTCGCCAAAAGACGGAATGGAGGACTCGGCTTCCGTCATGGCGAAACTGCTTTACGACACCGATTTAAGAAGCGGATTGGAACCCAGATTGCTTGGAGAATACAAATTTTTGTCTGCCGCCGCTCTTCACGTTTTTTACACCTGTTTTCTTGGTTCGCCCTGCATAGACTGTTCGGTACCTCCTTCGGTTGACAAAACGGTGGACGATATAGTGTACCATACCGGCCGCAAGCGCGAAAGTTTGATGAATTCGATTGACTTTTCGGAATCCAGCAGTTATTTTAGAATAAATTATATATTAGGCGAATAC
>CAYJCS010000132.1:0-4311 GCA_964368715.1 uncultured Bacteroidaceae bacterium
TAAAAACATTGAAGTGTTTTGCTTTTTTCAATTCAACTTTCTGCTCTTCATTTATTGGCAACGTGAAAGACGTTTGACGCCTTTGCAGAAACCTTTGATAAAACCATATTTCTTTATTGCCAATAGCATATATTGAGAACAAGTCGGTTCAAATCTGCAACTTGCTCTTATTTTTTCCGGTGCAAACTTTTGATACAATAGAACGAATAGGATAAATGATGGTTTAAGAAATAAAATGAAAACGATGATTGCTAATGGGATGACGCACCACAAGCGGCTAAACGCAAAAAAATAGATGATAAGGTTTACTGCTTGTAGCAAAAGGGGAATTATCATGCCAACTAAAACTTGAGAAAACAAGATTTTGGGACGAACTATTGGCACATCTGTCTGTTGACTCATAAAAAAAGCTATGGCTTGAGATTTTGCTTCTTCTTCACTATTTCCATAAAACACATTTACATTTTGAGCTTCTTGAATATCAATCTCTTGCAGTTCTTCGGCCACCGACAGCATCCTCCCTTAGTGTGTCCATACACGGATTAATCTAATAGATGCAGTTTCATAATAGACAAGTGCGCTGAAGTGCACCTATTAATGCGTCACGGCACTTTTATGGATATTTAATAGAACAGAATTGTATAAAATAGTCGAAAAAGTATTGTAATATGTTGTCATTTATGGTATCATAAACGTATAAAAGTGCACGGATTAGATTAATCTATGCACTTTTTTGTTCCCCCGTCAATCGCTGGGTTTGTTCAGTCCGCAGAATTTTCCGAGCTTGTTCATCATATCGGTTTTGTGCTCAATCAAGCTGTGAACGTATCGGTTAAGGGTTATTGTCGGATTCTTGTGCCCAAGTATTTCGGATAGTGTTTTTACATCCATTCCACACTCCAACGCACGCGTAGCAAAGGTATGGCGTAGGGAGTGGAAACCTCTGTGAGGTAGGTTCAGTTTGTGCTGAATTATATCAAAAGTATTTTGATATGAGCGAGTTGCAATGGGCTTGCCGTGATAGCTTACAACATAGCAGGAATCTTTGTTTTTGTATGCGTCCTTTAAAATCGCAAGCAACTGCTTCGGCAAGGGGATTATCCTTACGGAATTAGCCGTTTTTGGCGTTTCCACCGTTCTTGCGTATACGCCGTTTTCGTTCTTCCCAAAGTGACAGGACTTGCTTACCGATAGTATTCCCGTCTTGAAATCAATATCCGTCCATTCAAGCGCAAGCACCTCTCCGATACGCAAGCCAGTATACAGACAGAGCAGTATGCCGATATAGCTTTTCTTCTTTGCTGTTAGAACATAGTCCTCTATGCGTTTTTGCTCTGCAAGTGAAAAACATTCAACACGCTTTTCTATACTTTTCGGGCGTTGTATTTTATCGCAATACGACTTGTCAATAACGCCAACCAAAACCGCAGTTTTCAGAGAGCGTTGCAATACGGTAATTATTCCGTTCACCGTGTTTGCGGACAGCCCGTTTTTTACGGTTAAGTCCACGACGAATTGCTGAAGGGCTATCGCCGTTAGCCCATCCAGTTCCTTTTCTCCGAGCGACGGGAGTATATGTATTCTCACGGTTTGTTCGTATTTTTGGTAGGTTCTGATTTTTACAACCGGCTTTACGTACAAAGCAAGCCAAGTTGACAACCATTCTTTATATTTCATTAAAAATTCTCCTTTTTGTTTAACATTTTACCTTTTTCCAAAGCACAAAAATACCATCCGAACAATTTGCTTCGAATGGTATTGCGCTTGGTATGTATTTAGTTTTTTGTAATTAGTTTTTATTAAACAGCTTCGGTTATTTGGAAACCACCCTTTATAGTTATGACTATGCTTTTATCCGACATTACGCGGATACACTCTACGAGTCTGCGGACAGTAGCATCGTCAAAGGTGGTGAAGTCGGTGCTTCTTGCGGATAGCATTTCCTTTATGCGGGCGACCTCGGCATTGATTTTGTCTTCTGCCGATACTTGTGCTTTGGCAAGGTCGAGGCGACTGCGTAAGGTTATCATATCGGCGGCAATGCGGGCGATTTCTTTTTCGTACTTCGACTTGTCGCCCTCGGTGCGGTTTTGCATAGAGATAGATAGTTCGAGGTCTGTATCAAGCTTTTTCAGTTGCTGTTCCAAACCGTAAATATCGTAGGCTTCGTCCTGTCCGGTTACACCGTAGGCGACTGTTGCGGTCAATACTTCCAAGATTTCGTCACGGCATTCAAAGGCTTTGGATAATCCTCGGCAGATTGCCGCCTTCAGGCTTTCTTCGTCCACAGAAACGGAAGCGTTGCAGTATTCGGTGCCGTGGTCAACACGGCTTAGGCATCTCCAAACCTTCTTTGTGCTGCCGTCCTTCATCTTCCACGTCCTACGCCTATACGGGCTGCCGCACTCACCGCAGAAAAGCAGTTCGGAAAGAGCAAACTTGCCACTGTATTTTCCTTGCTCAGTGATGGTATCCGCAGACGTTTTCCGCTTGCTGTTGCGGCGTGATATTTCCGTCTGTACCAACTTGAAGGTGTCCTTGTCAACTATCGCAGGGTGATTGTTGGGGATAAGAAATTTTGCCATTTCGCCTCGGTTGCGTTTAACCTTTTTCGTAATACAGTTTTCGGTAAAAGTCTTCTGCATAAGCATATCGCCGCAGTAACGCTCGTTTGTCAGTATGCTGTGGATTATGGCTTTGCTCCATTCGGTTTTGCCTTGCTTTGTCAGCACGTTGCCGTTTTCGAGATAGCTTTTTATTTGGTCAAGACTGCTCCCGTCAAGATACATGCGGAATATCGCTCTGATAGTAACCGCTTCGCTATCTACGATTTCGGGTTGACCGTCCGTACCTTTTCGGTAGCCCAAAATATTGTATCTAAACTTGAACGTCCCCGACTTCATTCTTTGCTGTATGCCCCAACGGACGTTTGCGCTGATGTTTTCACTTTCCGCTTGGGCGAGTACGCTGTGTATGCCGATAAACATTTCGCTGTCGGTTTTTAGGGAGTCAAGGTTTTGTTCCTCAAAGAAGACGCCTATGCCTCTCGCTTTCAACTTGCGGACGTATTTCAAACTGTCTACGGTGTTTCTCGCAAACCTCGCTACAGATTTTGTTAGTATGTAATCAATCTTGCCTTTCTCGCAGTCACGAATCATTTTCATAAACTGCTCACGCTTTTTGGCGAGCGTCCCCGTAATGCCTTCGTCGGCGTAGACTTCTACAAATCGCCAATGCGGATTTCTTGCAATAGTTTCGGTATAGTAGCCTAAGTAAGGACATCGGGACAACAAATGTTGACGGTCTAATCCAAAAAAGTTTTAAGTTTTTTATAAGCCCTACTTAAACGATGCGATATTGCAGACTTGTCAACATTCTGCATATCAGCGATTTCTTGAACCGTATTGCCTTCATAGAATATTTTTGTAATTAGCTCTCTTTGCTCCGGCAATAATTTAGACAATGCCGAGCAGATGTTCAGACAAGTGGTATTCCTTGCGTTAGATACGGCGAATTATATACAACATATGATACCTCGTTTTCAATTGCTGTTTCTTATGTCGCACCTTATATAGCAGAAAAATGCAAAATAATATCGTATAAAGGCAGAGAAACATATTAATAATGTGGTGTATGGTCTTACAAAGAGATTTTCTCCGGAAACCGCATATAAGATAAACAATGTGTTCTACGAGAGCAATTTCAAAGGCGATTTGACAAAGGCAATCGAGGACGGAGACAGCGAACTCGCACAAACAATAGTCTCGCTGATGATGAAGGACGACGGAATCGTATCCGACAGCAAAGTCCAAGAGAAGATTGTCGACCTTTATTCAAAGGGACACTCCGTGTTGCCAAAGTCGGTCAACAACTCAATTACATACGACGGAGAGGAATATACGCTTACAAACAAGCAGTCCGCGCGATTCAAAGAAGTCTACGGAAAAGCGACCGAAAAGGTGTCGTCACTATTCGACGACAACCAGTTTGCGACACTCAACGACGAGTGCCAGGCAAAGGCAATCAAATTTATATATGACTACTATTGGCAGTCGGCGACGGAAGATTTGCTCGGAGAGGGACTCGAAGAGAAGAAACTGCTATTCGGCGAGGCGATTCCAGTCGAAAAACTTGCGTGTATCGTCAGTTATTGCCAGTCGCTAGAATCGGAGAAAGACCGCGCCGGAAACACTATTGCTGGAAGTCGCAAAAGCCAAGTTGTAGCGTTTATCAATAGGCAAAGGGGTATCACGGCAGCGCAGAAATACTTGATAATGTCATACCTCGGATATAAAGTTACGAAAGGCGAAA
>CAYJCS010000133.1:0-4238 GCA_964368715.1 uncultured Bacteroidaceae bacterium
CATTTAGCCTCGTTTTAAGTTTTGTTTTCTTTAAATAAAAATTTTTATATTTCGGAAATTTTTACGTCGTATATTTTAAACATTTGCGTCAATACTTTTGAGCACGGGTTTATAGCTCAAAGAGGCGTTTCAAGTGTCGAAATGTGTCAAAAAACCCTCGTTTTATACGCCTATGACACTTTTAGCCCTGTTTCGACAACACCACAACATCTAGTGGGTGACCTAAATTTTTTTGCAATATTTTGTGTTGGTAGGTGTTGACAGAGGCATAATGCTTATGTATAATAAGTGAGCAAGTTTAACTTAGGAGGCTCACATTATGTTGAATGTGAAGAAACGCGACGGGAGCATTGTTCCGTTCAATTTATCAAAAATTAAGGTGGCGATTGAAAAAGCGTTTATCGCCGAAAAGAAAAGTTACAGCGACGACATCCTAGATATGCTGGCGCTTAGAGTTACCGCGGCGTTTAACAGCAAAGTCAAAGACGATACGATTTCGGTTGAAGACATCCAAGACGCAGTCGAAATCGTGCTTATTCAAGGTGGATACGTTGAAATTGCAAAAGCGTATATCCTTTACCGCAAACAACACGAAAAAATCCGCAACATCAAACATACAACTCTTGACTACACCAAGGCCGTTAATAATTACCTTAAAGTAAACGACTGGCGCGTCAAGGAAAACTCCACCGTCACATATTCCGTCGGCGGACTGATTCTTTCAAACTCCGGCGCAATCACCGCAAACTACTGGCTCAGCGAAATCTACGATGAAGAAATCGCAGGCGCACACCGCAACGCAGAAATCCACATTCATGATTTAAGTATGCTGACCGGCTATTGCGCGGGCTGGTCGCTAAAGCAACTCATAAAAGAGGGGCTTGGCGGCATACCCGGGAAAATCACATCCTCGCCCGCGGGGCATCTCTCCACTCTTTGCAACCAAATGGTAAACTTCCTTGGCATAATGCAAAATGAATGGGCGGGCGCGCAAGCGTTCAGCTCGTTTGATACCTATCTCGCTCCTTTTGTCAAGGTTGATAACCTCACCTACAAAGAAGTTAAACAATGCATTCAATCCTTCATATACGGCGTGAACACCCCTTCCCGCTGGGGCACTCAGGCGCCTTTTACTAACATTACTCTTGACTGGACCGTGCCAAATGACCTTGCAGAACTTCCGGCTCTCGTCGGCGGCAAGGAGATGGACTTCAAGTATAAAGACTGTGCGGCTGAAATGAAAATGGTCAACAAGGCGTTTATCGAGATTATGATAGAAGGCGACGCCAACGGCAGAGGCTTCCAATATCCTATCCCGACCTATTCCATCACGCGCGATTTCGACTGGTCCGACAACGAAAACAACCGCATGCTGTTTGAGATGACGTCCAAATACGGCACCCCGTATTTTTCCAACTACGTCAATTCCGATATGGAACCCAGCGACGTGAGAAGTATGTGCTGCCGTCTGCGCATTGACCTCAGAGAACTGCGCAAAAAATCGGGCGGTTTCTTCGGCAGCGGCGAATCCACCGGCTCTGTGGGCGTCGTAACCATCAATATGCCCAGAATTGCCTATCTTGCAAATTCGGAAGAGGAATATTTTAAAGAACTCGAAAGACTGATGAATCTCAGCGCGCGTTCACTCAAAATCAAGCGTAACGTCATAACCAAACTGCTTGAAGAAGGCCTATATCCCTATACAAAACGCTATCTCGGCACGTTCTCCAACCACTTCTCGACAATCGGTCTTTTGGGTATGAACGAAGCGTGCCTAAACGCCAAATGGATACGCAAAAATATGACGCACAGTTCCGCGCAGGAGTTTACCAAGAAGACGCTGAACTATATGAGAGAAAAACTCTCCGATTATCAGGAACTCTACGGAGATTTGTATAACCTCGAAGCCACACCTGCCGAGTCCACTTCCTATCGTCTTGCAAAACACGACAGAGAAAAATATCCCGACATCATAACGGCAAGCGAAGGCAAAGACGCCACTCCTTACTATACCAACAGTTCACACCTGCCCGTCGGCTACACCGAAGACATTTTTGCCGCGCTCGACATTCAGGACGACCTGCAAACACTGTATACGTCCGGCACCGTATTCCACGCTTTCCTTGGTCAGAAACTGGATAGTTGGCAAGCGGCGGCAAACCTTGTCAAAAAGATTGCTTGGAATTACAAACTGCCCTACTATACCCTTTCCCCGACTTATTCGATTTGCGCGGAACACGGATATCTTGAAGGCGAACAATTTAAGTGCCCTATTTGCGGCAGAACCGCCGAAGTGTACAGCCGCATTACCGGATACTACCGCCCCGTCCAAAACTGGAACGACGGCAAACTTGAAGAATTCCGCGAGCGCAAAACTTACGACATTGATAACAGCGTATTAAAGCGCGAAAATAAGACCACTGACAGTTACACCGTCGCTCCTTCAAAATCTGAAGAAGTCAAAAAGAGTGCGGTTGACGGGCTGTTGATGTTTGTATCCCCCACTTGCCCCAACTGCAAGATGGCAAAGCAAATGCTGGATAAAGCTGGCATCGCATACAAGGCAATCGATGCCTACGAACAGCGAGACGAAGCCGTCAGTTACGGAGTAAAGAAGGCGCCTACGCTCCTCGTTCCCAACGGAAAGGGCGGCTACGACGAATACGACAACGCAAGCAAAATCAAAGCGTTTATCGAAGCCAATAAAGGTTAAGAAATATTTATTTTTACAAATGACTTAATGCGGTATGCCTCGGCATACCGCATTGAAAATAAGGGAGATAATTATGTATGACATTATAATAGTCGGAGCGGGAGCCGCCGGAATGACAGCCGCGCTCAACTGCCGCCGCGCTGAAAAAACCGTTTTAGTGATCGAAGGAGAAAGCATTGGAGGACAGATTGCCCACTCGCCCAAAGTGGAAAATTTTCCGTCTGTAAAACAAATGGCGGGAAGCGAATTTTCCGACAAGCTGTTTGATCAAATAACCGAATGGGGCGCAGATTTTGAGTTTGACACAGTAAAAGCAATTGATAAAACTGCTTTTGGGTTCAAAGTGCAGGCTGAATACAACAGTTACGATTGCAAGAGCGTCATTCTTGCAACGGGTGTCAAGCACCGCACTATGGGCATTGAGCGCGAAGAGGAACTTGTCGGACACGGCGTCAGTTACTGCGCCATTTGTGACGGTGCCTTCTACGCAGGCGAAGACGTTGTTATGATTGGCGATGCCAACACCGCACTGCAATATGTCAATTTGCTGTCCGGTTACTGCAAGAGCGTTCAAATATGCACGCTTTTCGACCGCTTCTTCGGCGACAAAGTTTTAATCGACAGTGTGCTAAGCAAAAAGAACGTAACCTACACACACAATCTCGCTCTAAAACGTTTCGTCGGCGACGAAGAACTGAGCGGCCTTGTGTTTGAAGACACCAAAACTCACGAAGAAGTCGGTTTCAACTGCAAAGCGGCGTTTATTTGCATCGGACAGTTACCAAATAACGGTGCGTTTAAAGACCTTGTTGCTTTGGACAAAAACGGATATATAATCGCCGATGAAGATTGCCGCACTTCCCAAGAGGGTGTTTTTGTTGCAGGCGATTGCCGCACAAAAAAGATACGCCAGCTTGTGACTGCCGCAAACGACGGAAGCATCGCCGCATTCAACTGCTGCCAATATCTTGACACACTAAAATAATGCATATAAGCGGATTTGAAAAATTTTCTATGGTTGACTGGGACGGAAAGATTGTCTGTACCGTTTTTACAAACGGATGCAATTTTCGTTGCCCTTTTTGCCACAACGCGCCTTTGGCTTTGGGAGTCGGCGACAAAATCAACGAAAATGAAGTATTCGATTACCTAATAAAGCGCAAAAATCTTGTGGACGGAGTTTGTATCTCCGGCGGAGAGCCAACACTGCAATCGGATCTTATCGACTTTGTTTCAAAAGTCAAAAATCTAGGCTTCATCGTAAAATTGGACACCAACGGCACAAATCCCGACAAACTGCAATCGCTGCTTTCTCAAAAACTTATCGACTACGTTGCGATGGATATAAAAAACGGCCAAAAAAAATACGCTGAAACAGCCGGTATAGTCGCAGAAACGGCGGACAAACTTTTTGAAAACGTTAAAAAAAGCATTGAAATAATAAAATCGAGTGGCGTCGAATATGAATGTAGGACAACTTTAATATCGGAATTCCATACCCTTGAAGATATGGAAGAAATCGCCG
>CAYJCS010000134.1:0-4236 GCA_964368715.1 uncultured Bacteroidaceae bacterium
CAAATAGTATTTTTCCGGCACTCCCACCGCTAAAATCTGCGACAAGGAAGATGCGTTTTCTTCTCTGGGGCACTCCCCAAAACTGCGCATCGAGAACTCTCCACGCGACGGAGAAATCATCTCCCAGGATTTCACCTGCGGATTCCCACTTTTTATATTCAGGAACATCACAGGTTTCGTCTTTGATTTTGCAGGCAGCGTTGAGGACTGCTTTGAAGTCTTCTCCCTTGTTTGAAGAGAAGGCGCCGGGGACATTATGACTTGTAAGCAATTATGCGTTTCACCTCCATAAAAATAGCGAAACAAGCCACTTTTTAGCCTGTTTCGCTGTGCATAATATTTTTGAGTTTTGTTTATCCGAGAGACGAGAGCCATTCGATGAGACCGGCATCACGCTCCCAATCGGATGACTGAGGCAACTGCAATTTTTCAGAAGCTTTTTCCAAGGCAGCCCTTTTAGCTTCGTTGTCCGCGCGCGCGTAAATCTCCGTGGTTGAAATGTCTGCGTGACCAAGATAGTCCTTGATATACACGGGATGGACGTTCGCTTGAACAAGGTGCATCGCTTTGGTGTGCCGGAAAATATGCGGGGATATTTTAGACGGCATCTCCAGCGTTTTCACTTTGGCGGACTGAGCATATTTTTGAACGATATAGGTGATGCCGGAACGCGTAAGCTTTTCTCCTCGCGTGTTACAAAACAGCGTCCTGCCACCGTGAAGCCTTTGGTCGATATTGTTTTCCTCAAAATAATCTTTCAACAACGCCGCGGTTTGCTTCATAAGCGGAATCGTTCTGATTTTTCCACCTTTTCCGCGCAGAGTGATTGTCGCTGGGGCTTCCAGCCGGACATCCCGAACCAGTACATCGGTCAATTCGCTGACCCGTGCGGCGCTGTCATACAAAACCGTCAGCAGTGTTAAATGCCGACGCCCCTGCTTTGTAGCGGCATCGGGCGTTTCCAAAAGCGCTTTTAGACTCTCGGTTGTCAGATATATCGCAGGGTGATCCGCCGTTTGCATACTCTTGATTTTGAGTATGTTTTGACAATGCTCCATCAGGCCCGGTTCTTCGGTCATAACGTAATCGAAAAAGGCGTGAATAGCGCAAAGGCGCTGGTTGTAGGTGGACGGAGAGGCCGACCGGGATTGCCTGAGCCACAACAAAAAATCTTCAATACACCGCCTGTCTAACTGTTTTATGGTCAGTCTGGCGATATTCAAATGCTTTTCATCGCGGCAAAATGTGAGCAGCAGCTTAAAAGAATCGCGGTATGAGCGTATGGTGTTGCCGCTCAAATTGCGCTGTACCGGCAAAAAGTGTGTGAGGTATCGTGTCAAAAGCACCGAGAAATCAGACGGCTTCATTGCGCACCTCCGGCTGAGGAATGAGATCCCCGAAGCGTGATTCCATTCCCGCCACGATGTTCGGGTACATCTGCGCCGTGAGTTGTAGATACTTCTGCGTACCCTTAATGCCGGAATGCCCCAGATAACGCGACAGCACCGGCAACGCCGCCATCAAATCCATGCCGTCCAGCACCCAGTTATTCAGACAATGCACAGCAAAGGTATGACGGATGTCATGCGGACGGGGGCCGATGCCTCTGCCGCCGTGCGAAAAACCGGCGCGGAACAGAATTTCTTTGAAATAGACGTGAATTATCGTTGATTGATATCGGCTACTCGTTTTAGGACTTTTAAAGATAAAATCATCCTCGCGCGGTTTCACTTTTCTTAGATAATCTTTCAACGCATCGGCCACGGCCTCCGAAAAAGGAACCAGCCGGTTTTTGTGAAATTTAGTATCAATGACTGTCAGGACGTTTTCAACTAAATCCACATCCTGCAGCCGCAGGCTCAGAAGCTCTGAAACACGCAGCCCACAGTTAAACAGAATCCTGAACATGACGGGAATCTGGTAGCATTTGTCCGGGTTTTGTTTAGAAAACGGGGTGGCATCCGCCGCGTCAAGCAAGCGTTCGATTTCGTCGTCGGTAAAAATCCGAGCCTTAAAATTGCGTTGCTCCTTCGGCAGAGACTTAGGCGGGACGCGGTAAGCCTTAAAACCCTTGCGGACGACAAAATCCAAAAAGCAGTTTACAGCGGCGACATCCCGTAAAACCGTATTATCGCATTGATTCAACTGTCGCTTCGTGTTTTCTAAAACGTACTCTTTCGTAAATTCATGGTTGCCGTCCGTAGGGGTAGTGTAGTTTTTCAAAAAACGTCTGACCGACCCTTCACCGGTGTGATAATCAAATCCCAACGCGCGGCGCTCCGCCATAAAATCCGCTAGCAGCTGTTCCTTTGTGCATATATCTCTCACTGTGTCACCGCCTTTGCGCCGTAGGACAGCGAACATTTTCTGAGTGACGGCACGTCAACCTTTGTGTAACCGACAGTTGCCCGAGGATTGTAGTGTCCTAAGATATTGGAGATGGTCATCAGCGGCGTGCCGCTTGACAAGAGACTGCTTGCCAGCGTGTGGCGCAGGGAATGCGCCGCTTTTCTGTCTTTCACCTTCAAATCGGCCATGCGCATATATCGCTTAATATTACACGAAAGCGCGGAGCTGGAGCCAAGCCCGGAATACGGCGGGATGTGACGGATGAAAACATTTTTGCTATCCGATTCCAGTCTGCCGTTTTTCAGGTAATCAATAATCGCTTCGCCGATTTCAGGCAAAAGGGGCAGTGTGTTTGTCTTGCTGGTCTTTTGCTGAACGTAGGTGATGAGCTTTCGGTTCCAGTCAAGGTTTTCAAACATCAAAGCATTGATATCGCCGACGCGCATACCCAAAATGACCGCAAGCAAAATCATCGCATAATCACGCTTACCTACCCCGCCGGTGCGATCAATTGCGGACAGCAACTGTTGCACTTCGTCTGTCGTCCATGTTTCCGGGATGCTTTCTTCGGCATACATCCGCGGCTTTGGAATCATCGGTGACAGATCTGTTTCAAGTATGCCCCTGTCTTTTAAATATCGGAAAAAGCAACTCAGCACACTGGTGTAGATGTGAATGGTGGCCCGGGAATATCCGGCGAGCGTCACCATGAAATCTGAAATATACGCCGCGGTCAAATCAGATAATGCAATTCCGCGTCCTTCGACAAAAAGGAAAAAATCACGAAGCTTTATCAATTTTACGCGGTTTGTCCCCGCCGAACCGCCGCTTTTCACGCAATAGTCAAGATATTCGTCCAGCAGTTGGGAATGATACGCCAAAAGTTTGCAGGTATGGTTAAGGGGCTTTCTGGCGTAGCCGAAATGGTAGATGTCATCAATAACCCGAATCGCCAACCGGACGTCGCGCTGTTTAACGGTCAACTTCTGCCGGTCATCGACACTTTTTATGCCGTGTTTATGCAAAAGATAGTCCTGCCCGACGGCAAGGTCGTAGTCCTTGATTCTACGGATTTCGCAATATAAGGCAAAATCCCGCAAATAGCTTTGTATCTCACCGCCCGCAGAGCGGCTATAGCCCAGTCTGTCAATCTCAATGGCCGCCTTATCAAGCAGCTCTGTGACGGTTATGACTTTTTCTTTTTCCATAATATGCGCCTCCTATCTTGACGATAGTATGGACAAATTATGCACAGTATATTCAGTATACTACTGCAAATATCAACGATTTTCAAGAAGGTGTTTTCATAATTGCTTACAAGTCATAATGCGCCTTATGCGTTGCAACGCATAAGGTACATTTTCCCAGACGATATATCTCGGATATTTTCCATTGGTTTTACACCTCATTTCTTTGATGATTCGAATGGCCTGATAGAAAAGCACCGATTGCTTTCCGTCAAGTCCGGCTCTTTTACCCGCTACGGACATATCCGTACAGGGCGAACCGAAAGAAATAATATCCACAGGTTTGACATCCGCACCGTTCACGGTCGTTATGTCACCGCAGTGTTTCATAAACGGCAGGCGCTTGGTGGTTACTCTTATGGGAAACGGCTCAATTTCCGATGCCCATAAGGGAGTGATTCCGGCAAGCATACCGCCCAAAGGAAATCCCCCGGAACCGTCAAACAGACTTCCGAGCGTAAGATTACTCATTGGGTTTCACCTCCGTTTTCTTTTTCAGTGAATCAAAAAACGCCCTGCCGGTGATGGGGAGCCCATCGGCAAGACGCTGTTTTTCAAATTCAAATCGTGCTTCCAGTTCGACAACACTGTAATCGGCACGGAACTTTCTCCATGTGCGGCTATCCCATTCCTTGAGTTT
>CAYJCS010000135.1:0-209 GCA_964368715.1 uncultured Bacteroidaceae bacterium
TAGCGGCCGGTTCATACCCGGCAGGTCATCTGTTCGAATCAGATCGCCGCTACCATTTGATTTATCGGCAATGTTGTTGCCGTAAAGATATAACCGAGTAATACTGTGGTATCACGCTAACGCTCATTCCACTTGCAACTCACGGAGTTTCTGTGGTATATCGCTACTGCTCATACCACTAGTGCCTCACTCGGTCATGCGCCGGCACC
>CAYJCS010000135.1:309-4176 GCA_964368715.1 uncultured Bacteroidaceae bacterium
GCAACGCGGCACCTCGCATATTTGATTGCCGTCTATGCCGCAAGCGGCAAGCCGTTGAAACATCCAAACCGAGAGATGCTGTGGTATTTCGCTAAAGCTCATTCCACTAGTGCCTCACTCGGTCATGCGCCGGCACCGCAACGCGGCACCTCGCATATTTGATTGCCGTCTATGCCGCAAGCGGCAAGCCGTCACTCAAATATAATATCTGCCAAACTTCGTTTGACAGGCGCATAACACTCGTTCGGCCCTGTGGTCAAGGGGTTAAGACATCGCCCTTTCACGGCGGTAACCCGAGTTCGAACCTCGGCAGGGTCACCACAAAGAGCCGCTAAATCACTTAGCGGCTCTTTGACTAAAAACCAACAAAATTTCCGCACTCGCGACAAACGATTTTGGAGGCTTAGCTCAGTTGGTTAGAGCACTTGCCTTACAAGCAAGGGGTCACTGGTTCAAGTCCAGTAGTCTCCACCACATAAAAAGCCGCTAAACAGCAGGTTCGGCGGCTTTTTTAATTACCGACGGGACTTATACAAGACACACGCCACAGTGCCAAAATGAATATTATATTGTTTGACGATGGTCATACGATTTAATAAAAAAATTATTCAATATCTATGCAACTTTATTTTTATATGATATACTGGCATCATTAGAATTACCACACGACTTACACAGAGACTTTACTATTGAAAACAATCAACACTTTTTGGAGGTAATATTTTGAAAAAGAGTCTGACATTGATAATGGTTTTTGCATTAACCATTTTATCAATATTTTTGCTTGCCGGCTGTAGTTTATTGGAAGGTTTGATACCTGATTCGCAAACTCCCGAGCAGGAGGGCAAAAACGAAGAAGGCGGCGCAAAAGCCGAAACAACGATGGAAATTACGGGTGAAATTCCCTTTGACCTAAACAACGATTTCTATTTCCAAGTGGAAATGAAACCTACCACCGACGCATTGAATCCTAAAAGCGCAACTTTTACTGCAGTTAGAATTAATTATGATGATGGTAATGGTGGTACTGCATCTTCAATATACGCAAATTACACGTACTACGTATATAAAAATTACGAAGACTATCAATCTAAGACCGTTAAAGAAAAGTATGTTGAAGAAAGAACGTTGTTTGAAGGAATTGATTTCCGTAAATCTTTTGGCGAAGAAAGAAACACTTCAGATAATTTAAACGATATTTACAATGAAGATTGGAATACCGTTGTTCCAGAAGGGACAACGATGACAACGACCATTAAGTATATTGAAGACTTCCTGAAGGGTAACCACGTTGCGGATGTCCCATATAATTTTGGAGGACACGAACAATCAAAAAGAATACCCAGTGCTTTAAGCACGGATATTCATAAAAAGGACGTGGGCATACCGAGCGGCTCAACGGAGTTCTACGTTTATGCCGACGGTACAGAAAATATGACTTTTGCGAGATTGGAAACAGCGGGCACTGTTTACAGCCAACCTGTATATTCCGCCAGTGTGTCCAAGTATAAGGATGTATATTATGGAAATGACGTTGCAAACGTCAAGGTGTGGGGTAACATCGTCGTTTCCGCAACACCGATTCAAGGAACATCTTTGTTGAAAAAAGAAATAAGCACCAAATTTTCAACCGAAGTCACTCAAGAAACTTTCGAGGTAGTGATAGCTGCCTTCAGCTGGATTGAGCCTGTCATAGAAGTGATTTGAAATCAAAGGAACTTGAAACACAAAATATTTGATTGTCCTACGCGCACATTGAGCTAAGGTTTACCTCGTCGGTTATCGCTGCGGACTTTACGCCATAATGAATAATTCAAGTGGATTTGAGGCGATTTACGCCCCTTGCTCCACCATAAAAAACCGCTAAGCAATTATAGCGGTTTTTTTGTTTGCTATTATTTTTAATATTCAATCCTGTTAAAATACATAAATTTATTGCAAGAAAATAAGTTGTTGCGCTTTAAATAGTAGTATGATAAATTTGCTTTTAGGAGTTTTTATGGAAAACGTAATCGAAATCAAAAAATTATACAAAAGTTTCGGCGAAGTTAAGGCTGTGGACGACATTAGTTTTAGAGTCAAAAAAGGCGAGTTGTTTGCATTCTTAGGGCTTAACGGCGCAGGAAAATCAACAAGCATATCAATAATGTGCGGACAACTTAGCAAAGACAGCGGAAAAGTGTACGTTTGTGGTTATGACATCGACAAAGATATTGACAAAGTCAAAAGCGAAATCGGAGTCGTCTTTCAAAATTCCGTTCTGGACAAATCGCTGTCCGTACGCGACAACTTAAAATTCCGCGCTGCGCTTTACGGCATTGTCGGCAAAGAATTTCTTAGCAGACTGGAAGAACTCGACAGTCTTCTCTATTTGCACAAACTCTTCAAAAGAAGTTACGGCAAATTGTCGGGCGGCGAAAAACGCAGAGTTGATATTGCGCGAGCGCTTTTGCACAAACCGCAAATACTCATTTTAGATGAGCCGACTACAGGACTTGATCCCCAATCTCGAAAAATTGTTTGGAATGTAGTCAATTCCTTGCGCGAAAATGACGGCGTGACAGTTTTTCTCACTACGCATTATATGGAGGAAGCGGCCGATGCGGATTACGTTGTCATATTAGACAGCGGAAAAATTGTGGCAGAAGGAACTCCGCTTGACCTAAAAAACAAATACACCGGGGATTTTATCACCATTTATAACGCAGACACGGCAGCGATCGACGCACTGAAAATCGGATATTCCACACTTCCCGACGCTATTCGTATTGAGGTTGCCTCAACCGAGGACGCAACGCGCATGATAATCAAAAACTCCAGCCTTTTTAAAGACTACGAAATCACCAAAGGCAAAATGAACGACGTATTTCTTGCCGCAACCGGGAAAGCGCTTGTGGAGGACGAACAATGAAAACTTTGATTACACTGGTAAAAAGAAACAACAAACTATTTTTTAAGGACAAAGGAATGTTTTTTTCGGCATTGATTTCGCCGTTTATTCTCATTGTTCTCTACATTACTTTTTTGGGCAACACTTTCTCAACGTCTTTTGAGGCCAATTTACCTACGGAACTAAGCGTGGACCCCGGGTTTATCAATGCATACGTTGCCGGGTGGGAGTTCTCATCTATCCTGGCAGTTTGTTGCGTCACAGTTGCACTTGTGGCAAACACAATCCTCGTAAACGACAAAATATCCGGAGCAATATACGATCTCACCATTGCGCCGGTCAAAAACTTTGTCATTGCGTTCAGTTATTTTATATCCACCGCTCTGATTACATTTCTAATCACCGCAACAGCTCTTACGGTTGGATTTATATACATCGCCTGCGTAGGGTGGTATCTATCGGTTGCCGACGTGTTTTTGCTTATTGCAGACACTTTAATTATGTGTTTGTTCGGTTCGGCATTTTCCTCGATTTTGTGCCACTTCTTGAAAACCGACGGAGCGGTTACGGCGGTATCTGTCATAGTTTCTTCAGTCTACGGTTTTATTTGCGGTGCATACTATCCTATATCACAGTTTTCCAAAACGATGCGCAACATTGTCGTATTCTTGCCCGGGACTTACGGCACTTCGCTTTTTAGACAGCATTATCTAAACAGCGTCCTTGACAACTTGCAAGCAGAATACGGATTTAGCGACGATGCAGTCGAGAATTTGAAAGACATTTTTGACATAAATCTTTATTTCTTTGAAAACAAAGTGAGCGAGGAAATAATATACAGCGTTGTCATATTGTCAACCGTTTTATTAATAGGAGTTTTCATACTGTTAAACTACTACCGTCTGAAAAGACAAAGCAACCCGCATTTTCTAAAGCCTTCGAAAAATACGACTAATCCCATTTCGGGCAAAAGAAAC
>CAYJCS010000136.1:0-4159 GCA_964368715.1 uncultured Bacteroidaceae bacterium
CCTAATTTACACTCCTAATATTTTTTGAACTCCTAATTTACACTCCTAATATTTTTTACGCTGTTTTTGACTGTGAATTGCTGTGAATGGGTTCTATTTAATAATACAGAGTTTCTTTTGATAATATTGTCAGACTTCAGCCAAGTTGTCATAGTCCAAACGGTATTTGAGTATGTTTTTATATGTTTATATCAGAAATACTAAACAAATTCGGGCTTGCGGAAGTGACTTCTCAATTTGCCGTCACCGCAATCGGCGACGAGTATATCGTTGTGGAAGGCACAAAAACAATACTTTTATCGCACCGTGACGAAATCAAACTGCGCGTAAAAAACTTAGTCGTCCGTATCGAAGGTGAAAAATTGGATTTTGTTGAGATAGGAGGCGGAGATGTCCTTGTCAAAGGAAAAATCAAAGGCATCCTTTTTGAATAATTCGTTTCAAAAATATAAGGAAAATCTTGATTCTATCCGCGCGAAATTCTTAAGCCGCGCGGAAAAGACTGTGCACTATAAAAATAGTGAGTCTAACAACACCGAAAAAACAAAGCGCGCCAAAAATCCAAACAAAACAGAAGACACAAAACGCGAAAAAAATGAACCTAAAGAAGAAAGCAAACTTGACGCAATTGCGCGCGAAATGCGCGAAAAGCGCGAAAAAAAAGCAAAGCAATTACGCCGTTATCCTTTTGGGAAAGTGCAAATCAAGGTTGAAACTGAAAATACGTCAAGGCTGTATTCTGCCCTCAAAAAAGAAGGCATTATATTTCCTAAATCATATGAATCGGGGAGCGCGATATTCTTTTGCTATGCAAGACACAGCGCAAAGATTATTGCATTATTAGACCGCCTATGTTATAATTATCAAATAATGGGTTATAGCGGCGCGTTGCCCGCTCTCGCGGGCGCGCTTACCCGTGCGGGTGTTGTCATAGGTGCAATTTTGGCTATTGCCGCCGTCGCGATATATCCAAAATTCGTTATTAAAATCGTCTTAGACGGCACACTAACAAGCGACGCTGCAAGTGTCCTTGAAGAGTATGGTGTGGTCGAAGGTGCTTTTTTGCCCTCTATCGACAACACCGCTATCGAAGACAGACTCCTTGCGCTTGACGGGATTTCGTTTGCATCGGTTGTGCGACAGGGTACGCGCGTGTACGTCACCTTGCGCGAGGAACTGGATGACGAATATTTTCTTTCGGTAAAAGGAAGTACCGTAGTCGCAAAAAAAGACTGTGTCGTCTCAAGAGTGATTGTCTACGACGGCACCGCTATCGTGAAAAAAGGCGACCAAGTCAAGGCGGGACAGACGCTAATCGAGCCGTATCTCTTGGTGAGAGAGGAGCAAATCCCATCTCGTGCCGGCGGAGAGGTTTACGGAACCACAACCTACAAAAAAACAATGTTCTTTCCAAACGTGGTGATTTCAACCGTTGAAGGGAAGGGAAAAAGTATAACAAAACTGTCGCTTTTTGGAAAAATTCCGAAAAGTCCGGCTTCGCCTTATGACAATTTCAGGGTGAGCCTGACGGTGACAAAAAACGACTATTTCATTCCGTACAAAGTCTACAACTGGACGTTTACGGAATTGAAAGCAGTAGAAAGCATTAACGCCCTTACGGACGCGGAAATGAGGAGAAAGACGATATCTTGCCTTACGTCACAACTGCCTGCAGGCGCCACCTTGATTTCGTATCAGACGGAATCCGCCATAAACGAATTGGGTGTGAGCATTACGGCAATCGCGACGATAGAAGAACTCGTCAGCTGAATGATGAAAATATCAAAAGATAAGCATTTTGACAACTACGACAGTTTTGTCTCGCTTTTTGGGGAACTTGACGACAACGTTCAGCGTATAGAAGAAGCGTTCAACGTCAACATCTTTTCCGGCAGTACGGTGATGAAAGTTTCGGGTGAACCTGAAAACGTGGAAGATGCGCTTGCAGCAATCGACGCTCTCGTCACCCTTTCAGCCAAAGAACCGCTAAAACCTCAACAGATAACTCTTGTTATAGATATGGTGCGCAGCGGACAGATAAATTCGCTGACCGACCTGCTCGGTACCGTTGCGATAACCGCAAAAGGAAAAGTTATCCGCCCCAAATCTTTGGGACAAAAGCAATACGTGGATGCAATCAAGCGCAGTCAAATTGTCTTTGGTGTGGGACCTGCCGGCACGGGCAAAACGTATCTTGCCGTAGCGCTTGCCGTCTATGCTCTGAAAAATCACGAAGTTGACAAAATCATTCTCACCCGTCCCGCCGTTGAAGCCGGTGAAAAACTGGGATTTTTGCCCGGCGACCTCGCCGATAAAGTGGACCCGTATCTTCGTCCACTTTTTGACGCACTACAAGATTTGATGGGCGCAGAAGGATATCTTAAAAGCATCGAGCGGGGCAGCATTGAAATCGCTCCTTTGGCTTATATGAGAGGCCGCACGTTATCGAACAGTTTTATAATTTTGGACGAGGCCCAAAACACAACCAAGGAACAGATGAAAATGTTCCTCACGCGTATGGGCGAAGGAAGCAGAATCGTTGTCACGGGCGACGTCACTCAAATCGACTTGCCCTATCACGTCACAAGCGGAATGAAAGACGCGGTGAGCGTCCTTAAAGACGTCAAAGGCATAGAGATTGTGGAACTGGATTACCGTGACGTCGTACGACACGAACTGGTTTCCAGGATTATACGCGCTTATGAAAAAGCTGAATCCGAAAGAGAGTCCGAGCGCCAAAATTTTAACTCCAAACGCGAAGAGCCACCAAAAGAAGACTGATAAAAACAAAAGCGAGCAAAGCACTTTACAAGATTATAGGAGTCTTGCTCAATTTAACCTAAGCGAGCCTAGTGCTCAAAAGGAAAGCATATGATTGAAGACATTTTAGATATGTCGCTGGCAGAGCGAAACAGAAGCATCAACAAACGTCAGTTTTGGAAAGGATATCTCAGATGCTTGCCGGTAACGCTGTTTTTGATTGGCGCAATGACATTGTTCGCCATATTTATGACAGGCAATTTTTTTGGTGCGTTCACTACCGAATACGCCGCCGAAACTGCTGGCAGATTTGTTACGATGGCAATATTGTTTTTCGGCCTGTATGCTGGCCTTTTTACACTGTTGGACGGCAGAAAATTTTTGGTGAGGAATTTCTCGCTGGTGTCAATTTTGATTGCAGTGACGTATATCGCTTGTATGTCAACGATATTCTATTTCAACGTATATGCCGTTCCGCTTGCTCTTATCGTCCTTGTGGTTATGGAACTGATTGACAGACGAACCGCACTTTTCGCTTTGGCCACAATCGCAATAATGTTGCTGGTGTCATACGTTTTCAACGATCAACTCGTGGGCGGTGAATTGTTGCTTGGCGAAGTGGTCGCGAGCATTGCTTGGAGTTGCATAAGTGCCGTCGGCGTCATCTTTTTCGCTGACAAGCACCTCACCCGACTTAAGTTTTTGATGCGGGCTTTGTTTGCCTCACTTATTGCAATACCGCTTGTTATAACATCCACGCTTGCCGCGGGATATTTAAGCCTACACGTGCTTTTTAACGTGCTTTGGCATTACGGAGCGGCGGTTGTATCCATACTGGTGTTTATGCCGCTGGTGACCGTATTCGAAAGCGCATTCAACATTGCGGACGATTTTAGATTGGATGAACTTACAAACCTCAGTCAACCGTTGCTTAAACGCCTGGCTAGCGAAGCTCCCGGCACGTTCAATCACTCCTTGGTGGTTGGAAATCTTGCCGAGGCGTGCGCCAACAGCATAGGCGAAAATCCTCACCTTGCAAAATGCGCGGCTTACTATCACGACATAGGCAAACTAAAAGCGCCAATCTATTTTTCGGAAAACCAGTCAAATTACAACCCGCACGACGAACTTATACCCGAGGTCAGCGTGAGTATGATAACTTCTCACACATTGTTTGGCGAAATCCTCGCAAAACAATACAGATTACCGCCGGAAATCGTGGCTGTATGCCGCGAACATCACGGCACTACGCCCGTTGGGTATTTTTACCGCAAAGCGCTTGCATTCACCGAAGACGCGCAGTTGCCATCCGTTGACTATGCCTATTCCGGACCCAAACCGCAATCCAAAGTCGCGGCGATTGTTATGATTTCCGACACGGTCGAAGCAGCTCTAAGAG